>NZ_JACCQQ010000021.1:0-126248 GCF_014268345.1 Pseudomonas sp. SWRI18 | reverse complement strand
GGGCTTCGGGCGGGTGGTGATGACAATAATCAGAGAGCAACTACAACCATGGCATTACTGACTGAACACGAGCAGCGCCAAGTCGCCGAAGCGATCGCCCGCGTGGAAAAAACCACCGACGCGGAACTGGTGACCGTATTGGCCGCCCGCGCGGATGACTACGCCTACATCCCGCTGTTATGGGCCAGCCTGATCGCGTTGGTGGTGCCGGGTGTGGTGCATTACTTGTCGGGTTACCTGACCATGTACACCTTGCTGCTGGCGCAATGGGCGACGTTCATTGTGTTGTGCCTGGTGTTCCGCTTGCCCAAGGTCACCACGCGGTTGATCCCCCGTTCGGTGCGCCACTGGCGCGCATCCAACCTGGCGCGGCGGCAGTTCCTGGAGCAGAACCTGCACCACACCGTGGGCAGTACCGGGGTGCTGATTTTTGTCAGCGAGGCTGAGCGGTATGTGGAGATTCTGGTGGATAACGGCATCTCCACGCGCCTGGATGACAGCTGCTGGGATGCGATCGTCAAGGCGTTTACCCAGCAGGTGAAACAGGGGCAGACGCTGGCCGGGTTTATCAGTTGCATTGAAGCCTGCGGCGAGTTGTTGAAGGTGCATGTGCCAGTGACGCAGGCGCGTAATGAACTGCCCAATCGCCTGGTCGTACTCGAATAAAATGTGGGAGCGGCGGTGCGACGATTCCACATTGGGTTCTGTGTCAGCCATCTGATCGACCGTTGATCAAATAACCCCGTGCCCAAAACCCCCATCCCCCCTAAAATGCCCGGCATTCCCTGCCCGAGGCGTTTTTGTTCATGTCTGTCACCGCTCAACCGGATCATCACGCCCAGTTCATCGAACTGCTGAGCGCAAGCCTCGTGCAGAACGCCTTCATCAAACTGGTGCTGGCCAAGTACGTCGGTACCGAGGCCGAGTTGCAGCGGCTGATCATCAAGCCTGTGACGGTCAAGGAGCAGCCATGCCTGTCCTTCGTCTATCGCTACAAGACCCGCGACATCACCAAGAATTTTCCTGTGGCAGAAGGCGTGGCGGCGATTGCCGAACTGCTGCCGGCTCAGTTCAAGAACGCGCACTTGCTGTCGCTGACCGACGAAGCCCAGCTCGAATACGGCAAGAAGAACAAAAGCTCGCTGTTCAAAAGTAAGCCGCAGCAACTGCGCGAAGCGCCTTCGGCCGAGCATAACCGCGAGAAGCATCGGTTTCTCGACCTGAGCCGGCCGTTCCTTGCCGACCTGGGCGTGACCGATGCCAGGCAGGCGCTGATCCCGTCGATGTCGCGCAAGTGGAAGCAGATCAACAAGTTCATCGAAGTGTTCAGCCATGCGCTGACTTCTTCACCCTTGAAGCTGGATCAGCCCGTGCGCGTGGCCGACTTTGGCTCGGGCAAGGGTTACCTGACGTTCGCCATCCACGACTACCTGCGCAACACCCTCAAGGCCGAAGCCGAAGTGACCGGTGTTGAATTGCGCGAAGACATGGTGACCCTGTGCAACACCGCCGCCGCCCGCCTGGAACATCCGGGGCTGGTGTTCAAATGCGGCGATGTGCGCAGCGTGGCGCCAAGCGAGCTGGACGTGATGATCGCCCTGCATGCCTGTGACATTGCTACCGACTATGCGATTCACACCGGCATCCGCTCCGGTGCGTCGATCATCATGTGCTCGCCGTGCTGCCACAAGCAGATCCGCCTGCAGATCCAGAGCCCGGTGCTGCTCAAGCCGATGCTGCAATACGGCCTGCACCTGGGCCAGCAGGCGGAGATGGTCACTGACAGCCTGCGCGCGTTGTTCCTCGAAGCCTGCGGTTACGAGACCAAGGTGTTTGAGTTCATCTCGCTGGAACACACCAACAAAAACAAGATGATCCTCGCGGTCAAGCGCGCCGAGCCTTTGGGCAACGCGCAGTTGCTGGAGAAAATCCAGGAGCTGAAGGCGTTCTACCACATCACCGAGCATTGCCTGGAAACCCTGCTGCGCGCCGATGGTTACCTGACCTGAGAGCTGGCTTGTGATATCTACACAAGGCTGACAAATCTCCCTGTAGTGAGCGGGCTTGCCCCGCGCTGGGCTGCGAAGCGGCCCCAAACCAGGCGACCTGGTTCTATCTGGACTCCGCGGTGGCTTTATTGGGGCCGCTTCGCAGCCCAGCGCGGGGCAAGCCCGCTCACTACAGATGTTTCTGCGTCCTTAGATACCGATGGCTATCACAGGCAAGCCAGCTCCCACATTTGATCTTCTTAGTTCAGACGATCAGCGTTCGACAGGTACTGACAGTGCAGAATTACCCAGCGCGTGCGTGCGTGCCGCGTAGAACCTCAACTCGGTACCTGTTCCATCAAACAACTCCGAATACCGCCGCTTCTGCTGGCGAATAAACCCGTCGCTGCGCCCCGACACCGAAATCGCCAGGGTCGACGGCCGGGCCTGGCGAATCGCATCCACCAAGTGTGCGTCCTGCGGTCCCAGATCATGACCGAAGATGCACAGCGCGCCTTTGTGGCTCAGCAGCTGTTCATAGCAGAACGACAGATAATCCGAACTGCGGATGGTCTTGAGTTTTTCCTCAACCTTGCCCTCGCTGACAAACAACGGCACATCGTCCAGGGTCTTGAGGGTGTTGTTGATCGCAAAACTGCTGAGCAAGGTGCTGTCGGTGGTCGGCAATTTGCGCGCGGTGCCGTCGAGGCTACGCACCAGGTGCAGGCCGCCGTGCAGGTAGAGAATGCGTGTGGCGCTTGTGCGAGTGTCGCGCAGGTCAAAGCTGGCGTCGGCGCTGCGGAACAGGTCATCGATGCCCGGCGTGTGCAGGATCGCCCAGTAGTTGAGCAGGTCGTAGTTGCTGGTGAACACCGTGGGGTAACTCATCAGTTCGCTGCTGATTGTCGCCAAGGTCGAGGGCTGCACCAGGCGCCACGGGATGTGCACGGCGTGGATGGTGTTGATCAGGGCTTCCTTGATTGCGTAGTAGCGATTGCGCGGCGCCGCCGAACTGACTGCCAGGGCCTTGTTGACCCGGCTGGTGGTCTTCAGCGCGCCCAGCGCTTGTTCGAAACTGCGGGTTTGCAAGGCGTCGAACACGCTGAGCTCGGATTGGCTCAGGGGTTTTTCTTCGACGGTGCGTGCGTTTTCGAACAGTGAGTCGTAGGCAAAGTCTTCCCAAATCGTGCGGCTGGCGCCGTTGCCGATCAGAATCCCGTTGAAGTCGAGGATCGAGCGCACTGCGCTCCAGTCTTCAAGGTGGGCGTCAATATCCTGGAAATCCTTCATTGGTGCGGTTCTACTCGAAATCGGCTGAGCGGTGACTTTATCACGGCCAGGCGTTGATCCTGATCAAGATGCCGCACGCGTCACCGGTTGATCCTGTGGGCATAACGCCTCTGAGGATTCGCCATGAGCAGCACCTTTTTCATTCCCACCGTGAACATCATGGGCACCGATTGCCTCGACGAAGCCATGATCGCTATTCGTAACTACGGTTTTCGCAGGGCGCTGATCGTCACCGACACCGGCCTGGCCAAGGCCGGTGTAGCGAGCATGATTGCCGAGAAACTGGCGATGCAGGACATCGACTCGGTGATCTACGACGGCGCCAAACCCAACCCCAATGTGGACAACGTCGAGAAAGGCCTGGCGCTGTTGCAGCAGAGCGACTGTGACTTCGTGGTGTCCCTGGGCGGCGGTTCGCCCCACGACTGCGCCAAGGGCATCGCCCTGTGCGCCACCAACGGCGGGCATATCGGCGATTATGAAGGCGTCGACCAATCGAGCAAACCGCAATTGCCGCTGGTGGCCATCAACACCACTGCCGGCACCGCCAGCGAGATGACCCGTTTCTGCATCATCACCGACGAAAGCCGCCACGTGAAAATGGCTATTGTCGACCGCAACGTCACGCCGCTGCTGTCGGTCAACGACCCGAGCCTGATGGTGGGCATGCCCAAGGGCCTCACTGCCGCCACCGGCATGGACGCGCTGACCCATGCCATCGAAGCCTACGTATCCACCGCCGCCACACCGATCACCGATGCCTGCGCAATCAAGGCCATCGAACTGATCAGCGCCAACCTGCGCCTGGCCGTTTGCGACGGCAGCGACAAGGCTGCACGGGAGAACATGGCCTATGCGCAATTTCTTGCCGGGATGGCCTTCAACAATGCGTCCCTGGGGTTCGTGCACGCCATGGCGCACCAACTGGGTGGTTTTTATGACCTGCCCCACGGCGTGTGCAACGCAGTGTTGCTGCCCCACGTGCAAAGCTTCAACGCCAGCGTCAGCGCCAAGCGCCTGAGCGATGTGGGCCGCGCGCTGGGCGCCGACATCAAGGGCAACACTGACGAAGAGGGCGCCCAGGCGGCCATCGCGGCCATTCGCAGCCTGGCCCATGACGTTGAGATTCCCGCCGGGTTGCGCGAGTTGGGCGCCAAGTTGCAAGACATTCCACTGCTGGCAACCAATGCGCTGAAGGATGCGTGCGGGCTGACCAACCCACGCCGGGCGGATCAACGTCAGATCGAGGAGATCTTTCGCAACGCGTTCTGACCCTCCCGACAGCGGGCGACGCATACGCATGCCGCGCCCGCCAACGCCATGCATAGAACTGCCATCGGCCATGCCTGATGACTCACCAGTAGGCTCGCCATTGCGCCAATCAACGCCGCCAGGAGTTGGTGCATGAAGCCACTTAACGCCATGGCGTAAGCACCGTTTACGGGTGACGTATCGTTGGCCAATGACAAGCTGATCGGGTAGCTCATTGACTGACCCAACACTGCCAGGCAATACGGCAACCACAGCAAGATGGCGAGCCCACCAGTAAATACACTGCCCAGCAACATCGCGGCTGTCCCCGTCAGTACCAGTGACACGCCCCAGCCCATCATCCTCAACCGTCCCGCGCGAGCAACGAAGCGATTGACCATCAACGCCCCCGCCAGATACGCCGCGCTGATTGGCCAGCCCAGCCAGCCATACTGCGCGGCGCTCCACTCGAACCGCCCTTGCAGAATCATTGGCGCGCAGGTGTTAAACGCAATGATCACCCCATAACCCAGGCCGCCAGCCAATGCCGCATACAGAAATGGCGGATGCCGCGCGATCGCGGCGTAGATGCGCCAGGCGCAAACCGACGAATCCGCCTTTGTCCACGTGGAAAATTCCAGCCGTTGTAACACGCCCATCAACATGATGGCCCCAATCGCCAACCCGTAAAAAATCGACTTCCAGCCGAACACCACCTGCAATAACGAACCTATGAATTGGCCGATACCCAAGGCGATCACAAAGGTCATTCCCAGCCACGACAAACCCTTGGCCAACAATGCACCGCTGAAACTGTCCCGCACCAGTACCCGCGCCATGACCGAAACACCGCCTGCGCCAAAACCTTGAATCAGCCGTAATGACAGGAAGGCTTCAACGCCCAGCGCCGATGGAATTGCCGCACTCGCCAGCGCATACACCGCGAGCGCCGCCAACAGTACGGGCTTACGCCCAAAACGTTCGCCCAGACTGCCACATAACAACATCGGTAATGCCATGCCAATCAGGTAGAACGCCAAGGCCAGCGCAACGTGATCTTCGGCGGCGGCGAGCGAGTGGGCGATGACAGGGACGGCAGGTAGATAGCTGCTGATGCCCACTTGGACGAGAAAGGCGGCACAGCAGGCGAGGGTGAGCGTTGTATTTTTCAAGAGCAGCGTCCATCAGAAGTCAGTTCCGAAATAATCATTGAGCACCCTATATTTGAATAAACTGTATCGATTGATGCTCTTGATTGTCGGGGCGTGAGAAGGTTAGCTGCTGATTTTGTTTTCTTCGATTAAACTCATGAGTCTCGAACAAAATGAAAGTAATATTTCAGGGGTCATGTCTGCTCTGAGCGTTATTCGGATTGCCGCTTTTTCTCTGGGCACAACAGGAAAAAATACGGCGGAAGTGAAGAAGCCGCTGTCGGCGAGCTGTGCAGCAACTGTATTTGCTTTTTTCCCGTCGCCACAAGTTATTAGTCGGATCGCCGTGTTCGTGCCTTGTTGCTCTGTACAGATGAGGCTGTCAAATAATTTGATGTTGGTGAGGAGCTTTTCCTGAAGCATGGAGAGCTCTGTTGTCTGGTGAATTTTTATAGAGGCCAAGCCCGCCCCGATAGCTGCGGAGTTTAAACTTTGAGACCAGTTGCTTGGTCCGCCATATCGATACATTAGGGTTTTTTGTTTTTCACTGCCAAACATCACTAACCCTCCGCTGGCACCGAATGATTTGCCGAGCGAAGCAACAATTAATGTTTGATCGTCTAATGTTTGAAAATGTGGCCGGATGAACCCTCTGCCTTTCTCTCCAAATGCAGACAGCGCGTGAGAGTCGTCCAAATAAAGAAACAGTCCGTATCGCGCTTTGAGATAGAGCAGGTTATCAATATCCGCTTTCCCGCCCATGCTGTAGATGCCATCAGCGATGTAAGCAACTTGTTTGCGTTTTTTACATAAACCCTCAATAAAGGACATGTCATTGTGAGGGGCGGTTATTACTTCGGTTTCGTCTGCGCACGTGGCCTTAAGGTGGTTCATTGAGTAGTGGGAGTTTTTGTCGAATACCATTGTCGGCGGTGTGTTTTTAGTGAATGCGCCGCTAGCGAGTAGAGGCAGTAATCCAGAACTGGCTGAACTGCAGGATAAAGTAGTTAGGCAGATCGAGTTGAAGAGCGATGATAACGCTGTTTCATATTGCTCCAGCATTTCAAGTTTGCATCGGTTTTTTGAATTGGCAATTCTAAGCGTCTTGGCTTCTGCTATTCCCTGGATGGCGCCTTCCAGGATGTTATGGTGATAGTCAAGTCCGAGATAGGATGTGGTGCGGAAATGATGGAACTCACGGCCATACTGGTCGATAAGGCAGTTGTTGTTTTTGACCGTTACGTTCAATTCACATATACGCCCTGCCTTGGCTAACTGCCAGTCGTGATCGGCAATCTCAATTATTCTTTTATGGTTGGCGAATTTATTCGTTGCCTGGTCATTTTTCATTTCTTTCGTCCTTGGGGTGGACGGAAGACAGTAACGGGATTTTTTTGGCAGGTTAAGTCAGACTTTTCTGATCGGATGTACTCCGAATGGATGTCTTGGTGTGGGTAACTTCCTACGATTTTAGATGGGCGAATTGCCTATGATTAGTGTAATGGACCGAGGGAAATCTATTCTGATGTGACGAGCCAACCCCAGGACCGTCGGGCAATTTGTTAAGGTCTTGCCCCACAGGATTGAGTAAGGTGCTTATGTACGCGCCGAATGTGACGATCGCCTTTCAAGACCTGTCTCTCGGATAGTCAAAACCAGTTGTTCAAGGGAGTACTTGATGAGAGTCCTGTTATTCGGCGCCACCGGCATGGTCGGCCAAGGCGTGCTGCGCGAGTGCCTGCTGGCTGCCGACGTCCAGGAAGTTGTCGCTGTCGGCCGCACGCCGTTGACCCAGGAGCACGGCAAGCTGCACCAGGTGTTGCACAGCGACATGCTGGACTTCCAACCGCTGGAAAACCTGCTGCAAGGGTTTGATGCGTGTTTCTTCTGCCTCGGTGTCTCGTCGGCGGGGATGAATGAAGCCCGGTACACCCACCTCACTTATGACCTCACCCTGGTTGCCGCCAGCACCCTGGCGCGGCTCAACCCGCAGATGACGTTTGTGTATGTCTCCGGGGCGGGCACCGACAGTTCCGAGGCGGGCAAGTCGATGTGGGCACGGGTTAAGGGCAAGACTGAAAACGCCTTGCTGCGACTGCCGTTCAAAGCGGTGTATGTGTTTCGGCCAGGAGTGATCCAGCCGCTGCATGGCGCGCGCTCGAAGACGCCGCTGTATCAGGTTTTTTATACGGTGCTTGGGCCGTTGTTGTCGGGTGTGCGAAGGATCAGACCCGATTGGGTGGTGAGCACCGAGACGGTTGGGCGAGCAATGTTGCAGGCTGCAAGCCAAGGCGCGCCGCAGCCGGTGGTGGAGCAGGCTCAGATCAATCGCTTGGCCAACGAGCGTCGCTGATGCTGCACAAGAGCCTGGTGCGCCGCCTGGACCTGATCACGCTGCAGCTGTTCGTTGCGGTGTTCGAGGAGGGCACGCTGACGCGAGCCGCCAACCGTGAGGCGATTGCCGTGTCGGCTGCCAGCAAGCGCCTGATGGAACTTGAGCAGGTGCTGGGCGTGAGCCTGTTCGTGCGCCGGGCCAAGGGCATGGACCTGACGGCCGCCGGCGAAACCTTGCTGCACCACGCGCGGCAGATGCTGTTCAACGTCGAGAAGATGGGGTTGGAGCTGGGCGAGCACAGCCACGGCGTGCGCGGGTATGTGCGGATGCTGGCGAATCTGTCGGCGATCATTCAGTTTCTTCCCGAGGACCTGCGGGATTTTTCCGAGTTGCATCCCGAGGTGAAAACCGATCTGGAGGAGCGCCCCAGCAATGGCGTGGTGCAGGGCGTTCTGGATGGCGTGGCGGACCTCGGGATCTGCTCCAGTGACACCGACACCAAAGGCCTGCCCGGCGTGACCTATCGCCATGACAAACTGGTGGTGCTGATGCCGGCGGATCACCCGCTGGCGGCGCGCGAAAGCCTGGCTTTTGCCGAAACCCTGGGCAGCGATTACGTCGGCCTGCACGCCGCCAGCTCCATTAATATGCGCACCCACGCCGCCGCGCGCGAGGCCGGCAGGATGCTGCGCCTGCGTATTCATGTGCCGGGGTTCGATGCCATGTGCCGGATGGTCCAGGCCCATATGGGCATCGGGATCCTGCCGCATAAGGCGTATGAGTTGTTTGGTCGCGCGCTGGGGTTGCATGCCGTGCCCCTGACGGATGCCTGGTCAGATCGCAGCTTGATCCTGGTGGTGCGCGATGAAGCGATGCTGTCGCCCGTCAGTCGATTGCTGTTCGATTACCTCAGAATGGCCGCGCCTGTTCTAGAGCGGCCCGACAGCCTGGTCTGACAGACTATTCCTTGATCGTTCGCGTTTCGCGAACGCTCCTTGCCAACTGACGGTTGGATTTCCTGGGCGGCTGTCCTCTAGCCTTGGCCGTACATTCCAAGAATAAGAGGTACACCCCATGACGGCTCCCCTGAGCGGTATCAAGGTGATCGAGATCGGCACGCTGATTGCCGCGCCGTTCGCCGCCCGGCTGATGGCCGACTTCGGCGCCGAGGTGATCAAGATCGAAGCCATGGGGCAGGGCGATCCGCTTCGCAAATGGCGAAAGCTGCACGAAGGCACGTCGTTGTGGTGGTACCTGCAGTCGCGCAACAAGAAGTCGCTGGCGCTGGACCTCAAGTCACCTCAAGGCCTGGAGCTGATCAAGCAACTGCTGGGTGACACCGATGTGCTCATCGAAAACCTGCGCCCCGGCGGCCTGGAAAAACTCGGCCTGGGCTGGGACGTGTTGCACGCGCTCAACCCCAAGCTGACTCTGGTACGCATCTCGGGCTACGGTCAGACCGGCCCGTATCGCGACCGTCCGGGCTTCGGTGCCATCGGCGAGGCCATGGGCGGCATTCGCTACACCACCGGCCACCCGGATTCGCCGCCGGCGCGGGTCGGCGTGAGCCTGGGTGATTCGCTCGCTTCGCTGCACGGCGTGATCGGCGCGTTGATGTCACTGTTGCGCGTCAAGACCGGTCAGGGCGATGGGCAGGTTGTGGATGTGTCGCTGGCCGAAAGCGTGTTCAACCTGATGGAAAGCCTGGTGCCGGAATACGACATGCTCGGCCATGTGCGTGAACGCAGCGGCGGCGCCTTGCCCGGCATTGCACCGTCCAATACCTACCTGACCGCCGACGGCGCCTACGTGGTGATCGCCGGCAACAGCGACCCGATCTACAAACGCCTGATGACCGCCATCGGCCGTGTCGACCTGGCCGACGCCCCCGAATTCGCCCACAACGATGGCCGCGCCGCCCAAAGCGGTTTGCTCGATGCCGCCATTACCCACTGGACCAGCAGCTTGCCCATCGATCAGGTGCTCAGTGCCCTGGAAGCGGCGCAAGTGCCGGCCGGGCGTATCTACTCGGTGGCCGATATCGTCAGCGACCCGCATTACCAGGCGCGCGATATGTTGCTCAATGCCCAGTTGCCCGGCGGGGTGTCGGTGAAGATGCCCGGCATTGTGCCCAAACTCTCGGACACCCCCGGCGGTGTGAACTGGCAGGGCCCGAGCCTGGGCCAGCACACGGATGACATCCTTGGCGACCTTGGCCTTACGGCTGCCGATATTCAACGCCTGAAAACCTCGGGAGTGGTGCAATGAGCACCGACTATGGCGACCCGCTGATCGTGCAGGAAGTGTCCCCGCGCGACGGCCTGCAAATCGAGCCGACCTGGGTCGAAACGGCTGACAAGATTGCCTTGATCGACCAGTTATCCCTGGCGGGTTTTTCGCGGATCGAAGCCGGTTCATTTGTATCGCCCAAGGCCATCCCGGCGTTGCGCGATGGCGAGCAGGTGTTCCATGGCATTGAGCGCAAAGCCGGTGTGATCTATGTGGCGTTGATCCCCAACCTCAAGGGCGCGCAGCGTGCCATCGAGTCCCGCGCCGATGAGTTGAACCTGGTGATGTCCGCCAGCCAGACGCATAACCTGGCCAATATGCGCATGCGCTGCGAGGCCTCGTTGGCCGCGTTCGCCGATATCACACGCTTCGCCGCCGACCATCCGGTGCGCCTCAACGGCAGCATCGCCACCACGTTCGGTTGCCCGTTCGAAGGCAAGATCGATGAAGACCGTGTGCTGCACATTGTCGAGGCGTATCAGCAACTTGGCATCCAGGGCATCAGCCTGGCCGACACCACGGGCATGGCCAATCCGCGTCAGGTGGAGCGCCTGGTCAAGCGTGTGCTGGAGCGCGTATCCGCCAATGACCTGACCCTGCATTTCCACAATACCCGCGGCCTCGGGTTGTGCAATGTGCTGGCCGCTTACGAAGCCGGGGCCCGCCGGTTTGACGCGGCGCTTGGCGGCTTGGGCGGCTGCCCGTTTGCGCCAGGGGCGTCGGGCAATATCTGCACCGAGGATTTGGTCAACCTGTGTGACGAGGTTGGCATCCACACCGGTATCGACCTGCCGCACTTGCTGCAAATGTCCCGCCGCTTGCCGGCCCTGCTGGGTCATGAACTGCCGGGCCAGGTGGCCAAGGCCGGGCGCAATTGTGACCTGCACCCACCACCGGGCCACATAGCAGGTTCTATCGCCACGCTGTAACGCCCTGCCAGACAACAAAAACAATCGGACGCCCTGTGAGCAGTCCGCTGGAGAGAAACCATGAGCACTAATACGTTGGAGGCCGGCATGCGCCCGGCTGCTGAGATCACTGCCGAAAAAGCCCTGGTCAGCAAGGTCGCCTGGCGCCTGATGCCGCTGATCATGGTGTGCTACCTGTTTGCGTTTTTTGACCGGATCAACATCAGCTTCGCCAAGTTCCAGCTGCAAGCGGACCTGAGCCTGAGCGATACCGCCTATGGCCTGGGTGCCGGGTTGTTTGTGGTGGGCTATGTCATCTTCGAAGTGCCGAGCAACATGATGCTCTACAAGGTCGGCGCCCGGCGCTGGATCGCGCGGATCATGATGTCGTGGGGCCTGGCGACGGCGGCCATGGTGTTTGTCACGGCCGAATGGCAGTTTTATGTGCTGCGTTTCATCATCGGTGCGATGGAAGCGGGTTTCGCGCCCGGCGTGTTGTATTACCTGACGTTGTGGTTCCCGCAACACTTCCGTGGGCGGATCACGTCGATGCTGTTCCTCGCGTCGGCCTTTGCCGGGCTGGTGGGCGCGCCGTTTTCGGGGTTGGTGCTGGAACACCTTGATGGCGTGCTGCAGATGCGTGGCTGGCACTGGCTGTTCCTGCTCGGCGGCTTGCCGTGCGTGGGCCTGGGCTTTCTGGTGTTGACGTTGCTCAAGGACCGCATCGAAGACGCCCAGTGGCTGAGCCCGGCGGAGAAGACCTTGTTGGCGAGCCGTATCGCCAAGCATGAGCCGAACCAGCATGGTGGCTCGCTGTTGTCGGCGATCCGCATTCCTGGCTTTCTGATGCTGGGCTTTATCTACTTCCTGATCCAGGTGGCGTCGTACGGGCTCAATTTCTGGGCGCCGCAATTGATCCGTAGCGCCGGCACCCAGAGCCCGGTGATGATTGGCCTGCTCACGGCGATTCCCTATGTGTGCGGCGCGATCATGATGGTCGTGATCGGGCGGCTGTCGGACGCCACCGGCGAGCGTCGCAAGTTTGTCTGCGGCCTGGTGGTGCTCGGTGCGCTGGGGTTCTTCAGCGCCGGGATCTTTGCCGACCACACCACCTTCCTGATCATCGCATTGGGCATGTTGGGCGCCGGCATCATTGCCTCGATCCCGACCTTCTGGACCCTGCCACCCAAGTTGTTGGCCGGCGCGGGGGCAGGCGCGGCCGGCGGTATTGCGGTGATCAATACCCTCGGTCAATTTGGTGGCATTGTCAGCCCGGTGATGGTGGGGCGGATCAGGGACCTCACCGGCAGCACCACGCCGGCGCTGTACGTGATCGGTGTGTGCGCGCTGCTGGCCGCGGCGCTCCTGCTGTGGGGGCTGCCGCAGAAGCTGCGCACTCTGGACAAGGGCTGATCAGCCAGCGGTTGCCAATGCGCGGGCGGGCGTGGCGCTGAACTGAATCAACACCACCCCGCCGATTAACAACAACGCCCCCAGCACCCGGGGCGTTGTGAGTTGGCGCTCAGCCAGTCCGAACAGGCCGAAGTGATCCAGCACCAGCGACGCCAGGATCTGCCCGGCCATGGCCAGGGCGATAAATCCCGATGCGCCCAGCTTTGGCAGCAACATTAACGCCAGAGAAATAAAGCACACGCCAAACGCGCCCCCCGCCCACATCCACAGCGGTGCCTGGGTGATAAACGCCAGGCTCGGCAACGGTAAGCGCAGCGCCAGGATCACCGGCAGCAATACGATGATGCTCACCAGCAGCGAAGCGAGGGTGGCCCATAACGGATGGCCGAGCCCGCGCCCGAGGTTGGCGTTGATCGCGCTCTGAAACGGAACCACCGCCCCGGCGATGGCCGCCAGCGCCAGCAAACCTACCCAATGCAACGTCGTCATGTCAGATCTCCCAGAAGTTTTGCTGGACTCTAGGCTATTCGTCGCGCAAATTTAAATTCCAAATTATTATGCCGGGCATGCAGCCGATGAATGATCTGCGTCGCATCGACCTTAACTTGCTGGTGATCCTCGACGCCTTGCTCAGCGAACAACACGTCACTCGCGCCGCCGAGCGCCTGCACCTGAGCCAGCCGGCGGTGAGCCACGCCCTGGCGCGTTTGCGTGACCTGCTTGGCGATCCGCTGTTGGTGCGTCAGGGCGGTAGCCTGGTGCCAACCGTTCGTGCACTGGAATTGGCTACGCCACTGGCTGAGGCCTTGGCTCAGGTGCAGGCCCTGCTGGCGCCGAATCGCTTTGACCCTGCTTCAGCCAAGCGTAAATTTCGTGTGGCGATGTCTGACTACAGTGCGGCGATTTTCCTACCCGACCTTGTGCGTACTTTGCGCAGTGAAGCGCCAGGTATCGATCTGCAAATCATCCAGGCCAGCCGTGAAGGCATGATTGATGGGGTGCTCAATGGCGACCTCGACCTGGCGGCGGGTGTCTTCCCCGACCTGCCCGCCGAATTACGCACGACGCCGTTGTTCGAAGAGCACTACACCTGCCTGGTGGACCGCAACAGCCTGCCGGCAAGTGGCACGCTGGACCTGCCGACTTACCTTTCACGCCCCCATGTATTGCTGGAAATGCGCGGCAGCGGCACACCGGAAATCGAGCGGGCGTTGACGGCGATTCGTGAACGGCGGCATGTGGCGGTCAGTCTGCCGCATTGGAGCGTGGCGCCGCAGTTGATTCAGGGTACCGACCTGATCCTCACCGTCTCGTCCCGAGGTTTGCTCAATATCGATCACAGGCAATTGATGGCGGTACCGCCGCCGTTTCATATCCCGTCGTTTGCGTTCGAACTGGCCTGGCATGCGCGGCGGGGTGGAGATGCGGGGTTGCAGTGGTTGATCGGGCGGGTGCAGGGAGGGTTACAGGACTGAATATTCACTACCAGGATGCGGGTGGCTGGCGCCGAGTATGGAAAATCCGCATTACCTGCAATCGCCCATCTCTGATGCGATATGGCACGATATAGGGCCATCGAGGCACAACCCACTCGCGAATTCCAGGCACGCGCCCCTCTTTTCCCAGCGCGGGAAACTCAGCAATGTGTTCAAGCCCAGTCAAAATTGCCTGGACAAATTCGTGAGCTGCTTTGGGATTTTCTTCGGCAATATAAGCCGCTTCATCATCAAGGTTCCTGAGGGCTGCCCTCAGCCACTCAACCTGCATTGTTGCGCCATTTATCAGCGACAGCTTTTACCTCGGCATCTGTCGCGAAATCACCCGAATCAGCTTCTTTTAATGCTTTTTGAATTTCCTCAATTTGCCACGCTTCGCGCGTTAGGTATTCGCGTAAGGCATCAACGGCGAGAAAAGATTTGCTGCGCCCGGTGGCCTTGGCGAGACTGGCAAGCGTGTCAGCGACATCTTCCGGTATACGTAGGGACATGACAGACATAACAGACTCGATGTAGTGGTATGTAGTGCAACATACTACAGGCTCACCGTGTCAACGGTTTACTCCGTTCGTCGAAGACGACCGTTCGTCGTACCAACAAGTTTTTTCTAAACCTTTGCCGCCCTGAAAATTCCAATTGTGGGCGGGGTGTGCTCTCCCGCCCTTATTTTCAGCCTGGAGGAACCCATCATGAGCCGCATGGCTATCCGGTTACGCACCGCCAGTTTCGCGATGCTGCTGGGCCTCGGCGCCAGCAGTGCTTTCGCCCAGTCGCCCGCTGAATTCATCGAGCAGGCTTCGGCCAAAGGCATGGCCGATATCGAAACCAGTCGCATGGCCCACGCCAAAACCTCGTCCCAGGAGATCAAGGACTACACCATCGAGGTGATCAACGAGCGGACCCTGGCCAACCAGCATCTGGCAGCCATCGCCAAGAAGCTCGACCTGCCCGTGGCACCGCGGGAGAAGATCGTCGATAAAGCCGAAACCCTGATGCCCGAACTCAAGGACGGCGACTCCTTTGACGCGGCCTACACCGCGCAGCAGGTGAAGGAAAACGAAGACGCCATCGCCCTGTTCAAGCAGGAAGGCGCCGCGTCGAGTGTGCCGGAAATAAAGGCCCTGGTGGACGAGACGCTTCCGAAGTTGGAAGAGCGTCTTCAGAAAGCCCGCGCATTGGCCTCGACCTACGGCAAAGGTCATCAAGGCGACGGTTAACACTGTATCGAAATGAAAAACGGCGGTTGGATCAGCTCCAACCGCCGTTTTTTTATGCCTGGTTCAAATCGGTTTTAGTCGGCGCGGCATCGTCTGCGGCAGGCCCACAACTGCTGTTGAGGTTCACAGTGCCGGCTTTGCCGATGGCGCGGTATTCCTGGCGCAGTTTTTCCAGTTCCTTGCGGTCCAGGCCATCCAGGCTGAGCACGGCATTTTGCGCATCCTTGGACACCCGCAATAGCTCGTCGATCTTGATGTGCAGGATGTCATTGTCGCGGTTCTGCGTATTCTGGATCAGGAAGACCATCAGAAACGTGATGATGGTAGTCGAGGTGTTGATGATCAATTGCCAGGTATCGTTGTAGTGGAAATAAGGCCCGCTCAAGCTCCACGCAAGGATCAACGCCACCGCCGCGTAGAACGTGCGTGGGCTGCCGGCCCAGCGGGACAGGGATTGGGAGACTGCGGAGAATTTCATGACCGTTTTTCCTCTTGAAGGGGTGATGAAATAATGGACCGCAGGGACTCTTTGAAATTTCTTTTTACATTTACCCCCACGACAGCGCTCTACATCGCCTACCGACTTAAAAGGCCAGTTCGGCCTGACCGAAGCCTTCGAGCGCCAGCAGATACTGCTTGGCTGCCAGGCCCCCGGCGAACCCCGTCAGCCCACCCGATGCGCCGATGACACGGTGACACGGCGCAATGATCGAGATCGGGTTGCGCCCATTGGCTGCGCCCACTGCGCGTACCGCAGTCGGGTTGCCGATCTGTCGGGCAATCTGGCTGTAGCTGCGGGTTTCGCCAAAGGGAATCGTCAGCAACGCTTGCCAGACTTGTTTCTGGAACGCGGTGCCGGTGAAGTCCAATTCCAGCTCGAAACGGTCACGGCTACCGGCAAAATACTCTTGCAACTGGCGTTCGGTTTCCACCAGCACCGGGTTGCCCTTGGCCTCGCGCAATTCACCCAGGCGCACACGGTTGGCGCGCTCTGTTTCCCACAGGATGGCGCCGAGTTTTCCATTGCGCGCCACCAGGGTGAGTTGGCCGACCGGGGAGGGCATGAGCGTGTATTCGTAGGGCATGGGCTTAGTCCTTGAAGAAGGTGCGGTGCCACTATCCAACGTACGAACCTGGCGTAAAAGCTGTTTCTTGCGGTGAAATTCCACGACCGTTAGAAGCGCCAGTGGGGCCAGTTATTCGACCCATATACCCAGGCGATATTGAAGACAAACCAGGCTATGGAGGCCGTCCCCATTGCGACCAGCGAGCCCAAATTGAGCAGCGCCATGATGGTCGCGCCGATTGCCAGGCCTCGGCTGGCATGCCGCCACGCGTACCAGGCACCATAGAGGGATCCCGCGACGGCGGCTATCGCTGCATAGCGGCCCAGGCCGAAGGGCATCCGCATCAGTGGGAGAAGCAGTGGGATGATCAGCACGAACCCCACGACTTTTCTGAGCGTGCGTGTCGATGTTTTTTGTACCTTCGGGAGCATTCTGGTTTTGTCCTTTGGCTGCCAGGTGTTTCCCATACTGATAGGCTAATTTTCTCATACTTGTAGGGATTGGCTTAATCAGTGTTCCTGCTGAAGCACCTTCAGCGCTGCCGACGCCAGAAATCCCGAACGGCTTTTTTCTTCAGGATGGTGCAATACATATTCATCGATGCGATTGAGCAGATACCCAGGCAGGGTGATATTGAGCTTCTGTGCCTTGCCCAGGTACTTGGTGACATCGATGTCCACCACGGCCCACGTGCAGCCTGCGTACTGGGGGTTGGCGGCATGCAAGGTGACCTTTTGCGCGCTGGGAATCGGCGCACCGTCTTCCGCGAGAAGCTCGAAGTGTCCCTCGATGGCTTCGCGGGCCATCGCCATGGCGTCGTCCAGGTCGTCGCCGGCAGAATAGCAGCCCGGAATATCCGGCACCTCCACGCCCCATGCGTGGTCTTCGTCGCCGGTTGAAATTGCAATCGGGTAAAGCATGTCTGTTGTCCTCCTCGGACGGTTAACTCAACAGAGCCTGTTTCAAAATGCTCTTGGCTGTCTTGTCCAGCAGGTCCTTCTTTGGATGAGGAATCGTCACCAGCCCCGGTTTCGTCGGATGCTTGAAGTGCTGGTGAGGGATGCGGGGAAACGCTCAAACGATTGAGTGGCCGGCAATATGTCCAGCCCGGGCAAACAGGTCGATACCTAAGGAGTGGAGTACTTTGAGTACGGTGTCAAAGCGCGGTTTTGCGCCTGGAGCAAACGCTTTGTAAAGGCTCTCACGACCCATGCCGGCATCGGCGGCAACTTTTGTCATTCCTCGGGCTTTAGCCACATAGTCGATGGCGCGAAGAAATTCTTCATTGTCGCCTTCGGCCAGCATCTGGGAGAGGTATTCGCTGATGGCCTCGTCGCTGTCAAGCAGCTCTGCCATATCAAATGTCGTCAATGCTTGGGTCATGATCAGGCCTCCTTAGCTATTTTTTGGCTTTACGGATATCAGCATCTTGGGAGAATGCGGTGGGAGTAATTCGGTTTCAAACGTTCTTAGGAGATTTCCTGTTGCCAAAATTTGCAGCAGAAGCGGGCGGCACAAGAGCGGTGTTGAACCTTGCGGCATTGCCTACACAACGATCAGAATCGTCCGAGTTGTGCGCCTTGGGCGACCTCTTTAAGGTTCGTCTGCCGCTGCCCATCAGCGGTCGGGTTTAGTAGCCCGTTGAAAATTTATCCGGCGTACGGCTGTCCTTATCGTCAGGCACTTTCATGCCTGTACTTATGGTAGTTGTACGTAGGGCGTCTTCGGGCGCGCCGGTTTTTTCGGATGAATTTCCCCGGTCTACTAACCTGCGTACAGCTGCCACCCTAACCCTTCGGGTGGCGGTCCTTACCGAGGATCAACAGATGTGTAATGACTCATGTAATCCATCCGTAAAACTGTTCAGCGTCCGTCCCGAAGCCAACACCGAAGCATTGCTCGCCAACGCCTACGAAACCATCGCCGGCGCCGGAGCCATGACCAATGAGTTCGCCGAAACCCTGCCTTCCCAGCAGCGCTACCTGGCCCTGGCTATCCAGCAAATGATCGAGTTGGGGCTGATGCTGGTGGAAGCGGCGCAGGACCGCGTGGACCGCGCCGCGTAAGTCATTTCGCGCAGTGCCCAGGCTTGCCTTCCCAGGCCGCCCATACCAAGGGGGAGGGGAGCCAAAAAACGCCGCGCACCTTAAAGGGACGAGGCCAGCGTAAACGGAATGCGCAGCGCGCCGATCGGCCCTTCTCGAACGCCGCACATTTCATCGTGCGCGCACTGCTGCACCAGCACGCAGGGAAACGGCGGGACCCGTTGCAACAGGTCGCGCAAATGCGTGGTGGAGCCGATACGCAGCGGCTTGGCATCATCGCCCAGCAACGTCACCACGCCGCGATCCAGCCTGACCCGCGCGATGTAGAAGCCACCCTCCAGCGACAGTAGCTCCAGCTCACGAACCTCTCCTTTTACCGCGGATTCAGTCAGCATGTGCACGTTCATGATTCACCTCACTGCGGGTCAGTTGATCATTCGACGATGGGTTGAAGGATGGTTGTACAAAAATACTGATTTGTACAGGTTTGTGCGGCGTGCGGCTGACGTACCTTAAATCGCGGCCATAAAAAAACCGGCCTCAAAGGACCGGTTTTTTCATGCACTGCGCATCAAGATAGCTGACGCGCAATGAGAATCTGAGTGGAGCGGGTAGAGGGAATCGAACCCTCAACTAAAGCTTGGGAAGCTTTCGTTTTGCCACTAAACTATACCCGCTCAGAGCGGCTGACTTTGTACCAGATGTTCGCCGTGATTTGAAGTTTTTCTTCAAAAATGTGTGGGTTGCGGCGCTTAAGGCACACCTTATTGATGCTATCGCAGCATAGGTATCTACATATTTTTTGTAGTGAGCGGGCTTGGCGAATCGTCGCACCGCCCGCGCTGGGCTGCGAAGCGGCCCCAAACCAAGCTAATTGGATTTGTCTGAAACTGCGCGGCGTCTTTATTGAGGCGGCTTCGCCACCTAGCGCGGGACAAGCCCGCTCACTACAGGGAATTGTCAGCCTCTGAAAGTTGTGTAGATACCTATGGCTATCGCAGGCAAGCCAGCTCCCACCGTGCCAGCGGAAAATCGCGTTTCAAAGGGCAAAGGCCTGCTGCGTCTGGTCCTGTTGATAACGCGACCGGTTGACCCGCCGCTGCGCCGTCAAGAAGCCCACCACCGCATCCCGGCTGTCCCGACACGCCGCCTTGTGCTCCATGTCCAGAAAGTGCCCGGTGGCCTGGATGGTGCTGAAGCTGCTGTTCGCCACATGCTGGCCAAACAGCTTGGCATCCTGGGCGCTGGTGTACTCGTCCCATTCGCCGTTGAGAAACAACACCGGAATGTCGATCTGCTTCGCCGCCTTGAGGTAGCACGAGCGATCGCTGTTCAACACATGGCTGATGTGAAAACGAATCTGCCCGTATTCGTGCTCGGCCAGGCTGCTTACGTGTTTGTGATTAAAGCGTTTGAACAGCGACGGCAGATGTTTGCCGAGGGTGCTGTTGACCAGGTGCCCGACGCGGTCGCGGTCGAGGTTGCCGAGGTAGTCGACGCCGCGTTCAAGGTAGTCACGCATCGGTGCGTTGATCACCGGTGAGAACGAACTGATCACCGCCTTTTCCACACGGCGAGGGCGGTGGGCGAGGGCGACCAAGGCTGCAGCGCCGCCCCAGGAGAAGGACAGCACATGTTCGGCGGCGAAGTGGTCGATGAGCTCCAGCAGGAGCAGGCCTTCGACTTCCTTTGTCAGCATCTGCTCATGGCGGTTATGGATTTTGGAACGGCCAGCGTAGGGCTGGTCGTACAACACCACATTGAACTGCGGGTACAGGCTTTTCACGGTCTGGCCGAAGGACGCCGTGGTTGCCATGGAGCCGTTGACCAGGATGATGGTCTTTGCAGCAGCGTCCGTGCGATAGCACTCCGTGTAAACCCGATACTGACCCTGTATATCCAACACTGCGATTTCTGGCCTCATGTCGTCAGACTCCTGGCAAGCGGGTAGTGCGCGCAGATCACTTTGCACGTGCTTTATGACAGGTAGGCATACGCCTGGGAGAGGGAGGGTGCGTGGCGTTCCGAACGGTCGTCAGATTTGCCGGATTTCTTCGTCGGTCAGCGTCCGGTACTCGCCCGGTGCCAGTTCTGCGTCCAGCACCAACGGGCCCATCCGCTCGCGATGCAGGCTGACCACCTTGTTGTCGAAATGCCCGAACATGCGTTTGACCTGATGATAGCGCCCTTCGATGATGCTCAACCGCGCAGTCCTCGGCCCCAGCAGCGCCAGCTCGGCGGGTTGGGTGGTGAGGTCTTCGAAAGCGAAATACAGGCCTTCGGCAAACGTCGTTGCGTATTGCGCGCCAATGTCTTGCTCGGTCCCCACGAGGTAGACCTTGGGCAACTTGGTCTGCGGTTGCGTCAGGCGCCGCGACCACTGGCCGTCGTTGGTGATCAGCATCAGGCCGGTGGTGTTGAAATCCAGACGTCCGGCGATGTGCAGTTCGGCCTTGTCCGGCTCATCCAATAAGTCGAGCACGGTCGGGTGTTGCGGATCCGCCGTGGCGCTCACGCAACCCTTGGGTTTATGCAGCATGAAATAACGCGCGGGTTTACCCGCTTGCAGCACTTCGTTGTCAACGCATACATGGCTGAATTCGCGCACCTCATGATGAGGATCGCTGACCGCCACGCCATCGACCCACACCCGCCCTTCAACCAGCAACAGGCGCACTTGCCTGCGATTGAACCGCGGCAAATTACTGAGGAAGCGATCCACCCGCATTACGTCGGCTCAGCCCCACGCAATTGCTCATCGACCTGGGCGCAACGCGGGCACAAACAGGCTTTATTGCGCAGCTCAGGGGGCAGCGCTTGGAGCACGGCCTTGTCGATGGTGACGCTGTAGCACCAGCACGCCTGGTGGACGGTACGTGGGGCGGCCAGGGTGCAGTCGTTGCGGCCGCCGCAGGCGGGGCAGAGGGTTGGCGTGGTCATGGTCGGTTCGGGCCGGATCGGGCAAGGTTGCGGATACTCTCCGCGAGCCTCGCACGATACAGGGCCGGCCCGGCCCAGGCTACTCAGAGCTGGAACTTGCTGACCAATACATTGAACGAGGTGGCCAGGCGAGACAGGTCCTGGCTGGACGCATTGGTCTGGTGGGCACCGGCGGCCGTCTGGCTGGACAGGTCCTGGATATTCAGCAGGTTGCGGTCCACTTCACGGGCGACCTGGGCCTGCTCCTCCGAGGCCGAGGCGATCACCAGGTTGCGTTCGTTGATCATCGCCACACTGGCGGTGATCCGCTGCAATGCCTGGCCGGCATTCTGTGCCAGGGTCTGGGTGTTGTTGGCCCAGGTCAGGCTCTTGTTCATCGCCGCCACCGCTTCATCGGCGCCGGTCTGGACTTCACCGATCATCTTCTCAATGTCGACGGTGGACACTTGCGTACGGTGGGCCAGCGCCCGCACCTCATCGGCAACCACCGCAAAACCCCGGCCCTGCTCACCCGCGCGGGCCGCTTCGATGGCGGCGTTGAGCGCCAACAGGTTGGTCTGGTCGGCGATGCCTCGGATCACATCGATCACCTTGCCGATTTCCCGTACCTGTCCGGCCAGATCGGCCACCGATTGTGTGGAGTCGTTGATCTCTCCCACCATTGCGCTCATGCCGGACACGGCCTGTTCCACTTGCTGGCGGCCGTCCTCGGCTTCGGTGGTGGCCTGGCGCGACGCTTCTGAGGTGGAGACGGCGTTGCTCGCCACTTCGTCCACCGCGGCGGTCATCTGGTTGACGGCGGTGGCGGCTTGTTGGATTTCGTCATTCTGGCGCGTCAGGCCGCGGCTGCTTTCATCGGTGACCGCGCTCAACTCTTCGGCGGCAGAGGCCAACTGGTCGGAGGCGTTGGCGATTTCCACGAGGGTACTTTTCAAGCCGCCCTGCATATCCGACAGCGCCATCAGCAGTTGCCCGGCTTCGTCGGTGCGCTCGGTGATGATGGCCTGGGTCAGGTCGCCCTGGGCAATGCGTTGCGCGCTCTGCACGGCCTGGGCGATGGGGCGCGTGATCAGGCGGGTGATCAACACGCCAACGGTGATGGCAATAATGAAGGCCAGGACAATGCCGCTGATCATCCACGTCAACGCACTGGCGCGCAGCGCGTCGGCGGCGATGGCGCCTTCCTTGATCTGACGGTCATTGGACTCGATCATCATGCGGATCAGCTCGCGCGCCTGCCGGAAGAGTTCATTGTTGGTGGTGTTGAGCAGGGTACGGGCCTGGTCGACCTGGCCGCCGTCAAGCAGCGACATGATGCGTTCGGAGCTGCTGATGTAGGTGGGCCAGATCTGGTCGAGTTTGTCGCCCGCCGCCCGTTCGTCGTTTTCCAGCGGCGTTGCACGGTATGTTGCATACGCCGCCTGGCTGCGCTTGAGCTCGTTGGTGGTGTCCTGGCGCACGCGATCGCGGTCCTGGGACGCAACGTCGCCTTTGCTGGCGTCCATCAACCGGTACAGGCCGCGGTTATGGGCCACCAGACCATTGAGCGTAGTCCCCGTATTACTCACGGAAACCAGGTTGTTGGAGAAGGTCAGCTCCAAGGCGGTGGCCAGGCGCACCACCCCTTTGATGCCCAGCAGGCCTACCCCGAGGGTGACCACCGCGCACAGGAGAAAAGAGAGCAGCAGTTTGGTTGAGATTTTCATGCGGTCGAGTCCGGCAATAGTTGCGAAGGGCGCACGCTAGAGCCTCCCTGGCTTCGTGCGATATCATAGTGACATCATCGCAATTGATAAAGTTGCTCGCCAGGAAAATTTACTGAATCGATAAACCTGGCGTAGATGTATCAAGCTGTTGCTAGAACGCACCAGATTCTGTTTTTGATGTCAGATACTTCGTCATTCAGTGAAAGCTGAATGCCGCACTCCAGCGTCGCTGGAGGTGCTCTTCCGCGGTCCAGGAGGCCGCCATGTATCGACGACTGCTGCTCAGCGCTTTACTCGGTCTGACCCTTTGCGCTTGCGTTCCCTATTACGAAGGAGGCCAGAGTTATTACCGTTCCGAGGTCTACACCTCTCCGGCGCCGGTGTATTACTACGGCGGTGGCACCGCGTACCCGTACCGCCGGGACTATTACCCCGCGCCACGCTATTACGCGCCGCAACCACGCTATTACTCCGCGCCGCGCTATTACCAGCCGGCACCGCGCTACTACGGGCCACGCGCGGGTTATCGGCCTTATCCGAACCAGGGATGGGGCGGTGATCGGTGGGGTAACGGCGGACACGGTCGCGGTTCAGACCACGGACGAGGGCGCGGCGGTCACCGCTGAGTCCCACCTAAAAAAGCGGCGCTTGAAGCGCCGCCTTTTCATAGGCGAACTTAATCAGTAATCAGACAGGTCCGCCAAGGGATGGCGGCCTTCCCATGCCTTGCTGAAGTGCGCCTGCACCACAGCCTTCGGAATCGTGTTGATATCCGGCCAATGCCAATGCGGCGTCTGGTCCTTGTCGATCAACCGCGCGCGCACCCCTTCGCTGAATTCCGGGTGACGGCAGCAATTGAGGCTCAGGGTGTATTCCATCTGGAACACCTCGGCCAGGGACAGGTGCCGGGCGCGCTGGATCTGTTCCCACACCAGGTGCGCGGTCAGCGGGCAGCCTTCGCTCAGGGTCTTGCCGGCACGGCTGAACAGTGGATCGGCATGCTCGCGCAGTTGGCTCAATGCGCGCCACGCACCCTGCACATCGCCCACATCCAGCCATTCGTCGATCTGCTCGCGGCGCGGCAGCCATTGCGCTTGCGGCTGCTGGCCGACGGCTTCCTGCGCCAGTGCCTTGAGCAGGCTATTGAGTTGCATCGAGGTCTGCTCCTGCCAGTTCAGTTGCAGCAGGCCGTCGAGCAGTTCGTCTTGGTGGTCGTCGCGCAGGAAGCGGTCGGCCAGGCCCAGGTCCAGCGCGTCTCGGCCGTTGATGTGGGCCCCGGTCAGACCCAGGAACAAGCCGAGTTTGCCCGGCAGGCGCGACAGGAACCAACTGGCGCCGACATCCGGATACAACCCGATGCTGATCTCCGGCATGGCCAAGCGGCTGCTCGGCGTGACGATGCGCACCGACGCACTTTGCAGCAGGCCCATGCCGCCGCCCAGCACGTAGCCGTGGCCCCAGCAGATCACAGGTTTTGGGTAGGTATGCAGGGAATAGTCCAGGCGGTACTCCGCCGCAAAGAACTGCGCAGCCAGCGCCGGTACGGTGCCTGGCTGTTCCCGACATGCTTGCGCCAGGCTACGCACTTCGCCTCCGGCGCAAAACGCCTTGGGGCCATTACCACGCAGCAGCACACAGACGATGTTCGGGTCTTTGGCCCAGGTACCCAGGCGTTCGCTCAGGGCCAGGATCATCGGCAAGGAAAGGGCATTCAGGGATGTTTCAGCGTCGAGGCTGGCGATGCCGACGCGGGCACCGTCGCTGCCGGTCAGTTCTTCGAAGTGCAGGTTCATCGTGACCTCAATCGAGAAGGTGAAGGATGAGTATGATCGCTTGGCAGGAAAGTGCCGGGGTGTGTCAGATCAATTGACAAGCGGGGTCGGCTTTCCTAGGGTTCGCCTCATTCTTTTTACAAGACAATTCAACTATGACCGAAGAAGACCGTATCAAACTCGAACCCAGCTGGAAACACGCGCTGCGCGATGAGTTCGACAAGCCTTACATGGCCCAGTTGCGCGAGTTCCTGCGCCAGGAACACGCCGCCGGCAAAGAGATCTACCCGCCTGGCCCGCTGATTTTCAACGCGCTCAACTCCACGCCGCTGGACAAGGTGAAAGTGGTGATCCTGGGCCAGGACCCGTATCACGGGCCCGGCCAGGCCCACGGGCTGTGCTTCTCGGTGCAACCGGGCGTGCCGGCGCCACCGTCCCTGGTCAATATCTTCAAGGAACTCAAGCGCGACCTGAACATCGACATCCCCAACCACGGCTACCTGCAAAGTTGGGCCGATCAGGGCGTGCTGATGCTCAATACCACCATGACGGTTGAACGCGCCAACGCCAACGCCCATGCGGGCAAGGGCTGGCAGTTCTTTACCGATCGGATTATCGAGGTGGTCAGCGAGCATCAGCCGCATCTGGTCTTCCTGTTGTGGGGCGCGCATGCCCAGAGCAAGCAGAAGCTGATCGATGCCACCAAGCACCTGGTGTTGACCTCGGTGCATCCGTCGCCGTTGTCGGCGTATCGCGGGTTTCTGGGCTGTGGGCATTTCAGTCGCACCAACAAGTTTCTTGAGCAAAATGGCGAGACGCCGATCAATTGGGCGTTGCCACCTCTCTGAGTCTCTTGGGGCGGCGGACTGCCGTTCATCGCTCAAGGCTCGGACCTGTTATTTCTGACAGTATCCGAGTACTTTTTTTGCGCATTCAATAAGTATCCGGACCTGAGCGCGATGATCGCCCGGGTCGATCCTCGATTGATTGCTCAAGGAGTGTGACCATGTCTGATTCGAACGTGCCCTCAGGCCGGCGGCGCCCTCATTGGCCAAGACCGGCCCTGAAGTGCAGATGCCCCTCGGTGCGCGATGACCCGGTGATACTTGAGCTGGACGCGCCTAACCCTACCCAGGCACTGGATTTAGAGTGGGACGAAGCGGCTCGGACCTTGCCGCTTGTACGCCATGATCAGAATCTTGAAGTCACGATTGCACGTGTCTGGCCGTTCAACCTCCATGAGGAGGACATGGTGACAACGGTGGAATACCGTTGGGATGGCGTACCTGTGCATTCCTACACTATTCAAGGTCCGTACAGCCCTGACCACTACTTTCCGTTGGTGCAGTACTTGCCCAAATCGATCTTGTCAACCGAGGGCATCCGCCGGCTGACTTATAATGTCAGCGCCAGATTGATTGGGCCGACCGACTCATTTCCAACCTTCGTCAATGTCGACAAAACTGCTCCGAATGGCGGTAACCCTGGCCCGGATGTGCAGGTGGATGACGAGGCTCGCCATGAGGTGACAGATGAGTATTTGGTGACGCACGGTGGCATACCTTTTTGGCTGGCGCCTTGGTTTGATATGCGTATTGGCGATTTGATCCACGTCTTTTACGGAACACTTCCCGATGTAAACTTGGCCGCCACCTTTGTTATTACGAGAGCGCATGTGCAAGGCGCGCCCATCGCATTCACCCTTCCTGAGGCGCACGTGCGTGCCAGCGGTCGCGGTGACAGGTTCGTGTCCTGCCGGCTTGAGGATCGAGGCGGCAATGTGGGGCAGTTTTCTAATGCACTCAAGCTCAAGGCCTCACCGGTTGTATTGCCGGACCTGCCTCGTGCGTACATTGAACCGGCTGAGCAGAGTGGGGTGCTCTTTTTTGAAGATACCTGGCCCCCAAACAAACTGGCTATCACCGTCCCTCAAATAGATGACGCAGAAGCGGGGGACATGATTTTCCCCTATTGGAACACTCATCCTCTGGAGGTCATGACGGTGGGCGAAGTGCAGCAATGGCCGATGCGGGGGGGTGTGCCGTGGCTTGTTTTTGCTGCCGAAGGTTTCCAGAATCTCTACCCCTTGCGTGTGCGCTATCTATACAAAAGAGGTGCAGTTTCCAAGTCTTCCCCGGATAGCTTTTACCATGTCGAACCGAGGGTATTCGCCCCGGATCCCAGCGGGTTTACCCCGATTAATGGCCGGTTGGCCAAGCCGATCGTAAAGGGCGTGACAGGCGACAACGTACTGACCTCCGAAGATGGCCCCGGGCCTGTGCCCGTAGAGGTGCGCTTGCCTGTGAACCCGGAACCTGGCAAGCGCCTGGAACTGTGCTGGAACAGCGACGACGTCATCGTTGCCGCCTATGACGTGCAGCAGGGGGACAAGGAGGGGATGCTGGTCACTCTTTGGGTTCTCTGGGCTGTGGCGTCGTCCACCAACGTCGCTGAGGTTTATTACTGGACATACGGTAAGAACCCGCAGCGCAGTCCCTCAACGTGGGTAACGGTGAATCTCGATACCCTGACCGGATTGAAGAGCCCGCAATTATTGAATAACAGCACCGTTGACATGATCGCATGCGGAACTGTTCCAGAGCCTTATGTGGGGGTGTTCATCGGTGTGCTCTGGAACTTTATTCATTTCGAGCCTGGAGATCTCCTGCGTTTATATTGGATAAGTTACCCGTCGAAAAACGCCAGTGGTGACCCCTTTGATGGTACGAATGTATTTTTTGACCATGTGCTGACAGCGGATGATCGGGACAGGGGCCAAGTGGAAATCCAAATCCTGCCATTCAGCCCCCTGATCACTCTCCCTGGGTTGGTGAAGGATTTTGGCTCTGCGGTTACAAGGTATCGGCTGTTTAAGGCAACAGGGGGAACCGGGTTATCCTCCAGAAAACTTATATACGTTAACCTCAAAATACCGGGTGGTGGTACTTGTCTGGGGCCTGCATAACGACGGTGCGTGAAAATTTTAACTAAAATGACAGAGGGCGAAAGCCCTCTTTTTTTTTGGTTGGATAAAGATTGGCGATTTTTAAACCAGGCGAGTAGTAAGCATCAGAAAAAATTTAGATCGAGTAGCATTAACGGTAAGCGCTTTTGTACGGGTTGGCGATTAAAACAGTTGATAAGCTCGGGTATCAGTTAGAAGCACACTTTGTGCGTTTGCGCAGCTGTCAAGGTTAACAGGCTGTGCATTCAGGGTGAAAGAGGTCTAATTAAACTGTCATTCGTCTCGCGTCTCGGGCGATGAACTCGAACAGTCCCTCATTCACTGGAGTAAAGACATGGCTAAGTCGAACAGCACGCAAAAAGCCTCAACCGAGAAAACAAAGAAGTCAAAAGGCGAGGGCGGTACCAAAAATTACATCGACCCCTTGGTGAGTCCTGTTCCCCATGGTCTTGCGCCCCCCGGACCTAGGGCTGTGGATGATTTGATAGTTACCAATGCCCTTCCTCCAGTGATCGGTTTGCCGGATAATCTGATGGAGACTATAGTTGCGCAAACCCAAGGTATTGATATGGAAGTGGAAATGTGGACGGACACATTTCCGCTTCCTATAGGTAATCCCGACCAGTTTCAGCTCTATAAAGATGGTGTGCCTTACGGTGCTCCCATAATGCGAGCGAAACCATTGGCGGATCTGGATTGGCCAATGAAATTAAATGCCAAAGGCGACGATGTAGCGAATCATGCGGAGTATAAGTTTCATTATGAAATTGTTCTGGGGTCGGGTGGTAATGAGCAGTCCGCCACTACACGTGTGAACGTCGATACTATTGGCCCTGCCGGTGGCATTTTATTGGATGCTGTGACGCTGACAGGCGGTGCGGTGGGTGGGAAAGTCACGCTCGAGTCGTTGGCAGCGAATGGGGATAAACTCGAAGTTACTGTTCCGGGGCGTTTGATTGCACGTCCCAAGGATGAACTGTGGTTATATAAGAATGTTACCGATGAGGATCCAATAAAAATTGTTGCTGATCTGCCAGTTGATACTTTGCCTGTCGTTATTTCTCTCGATAAGGATGAGGTCGTCGGTGAGGGGTCACGTGTAGACCACATGTCGTATCGTTACTTTGACTACTCCGAGAACTCAACGATTTATCCGACAAAGTTGAGAGAGGTTGAGTATGTGTTAACGCCTCAGCCGATGAACTTGACTGACCCGGCGGCACCGACGGCACCGTGGGACCTTCGAGAAGCGCAGTTGAAATTGACGGAAGTGCATATTTTTGGCTGGGACAATTATAGAAGTGGCCAAACCCTGAACATCGACTTGGGTGGTCACGTGTTCCCGGCTGCAGTGTCAGAAGAGCCGACGCTTGCAAACCCCGCAAAAATTGAAATCAAATGGCTCGATCTCTTTATGGTCTATGGAATCACCGCTGCAGGTACAGCCAATCTTCGTTACCAAGTGGTCGATGGCGGCACTCCTTCAGCATGGTCCAACTCTATTTCGGTGGCTGCAAACTTCAGATCAGCCGCTGGAGACCCTGGAGGCCCCGGCCCGGTCAGGGATTACCTGCCGAAGATTACAGTCGAATCCTCCGATGGGCTCACAAACGAGATCGGGCCAGGCGATACCGGCGACGCTACTGCCGAATTTGATGTGTATACGGGAGCGGTGGCGGGGCACCAGCTTCAGATTTACTGGGATGGAATACCGATTTTCACCCCCACTCCTCATACCGTGACACAGGCGGAGATTGACTCAGGGACGTTTACCTTCGTTATTACTGCTGCGATCATCGCCGCAGGCGGTAACGGACTGGACAAACCCGTCTGGTACAGCCTGACGGATGGTGTGACCCCCAACATGGACACCTCTCTGTCTACGCTGGTTGATGTGTTTGCCAGTGAACTGACAGACCTGAAACCAGCGGAATTCCCTAAATCCGTAAGTGCGGGCGGCACCTTGCGCTCGATCAGTTGCAAGCAATTTGTTGAGCTTGGCATCGACACCAGAATCAAGGATGCGGTGAATCTGAAAACAGGCGACACGATCAGGCGTTTCTGGACCCTGTATGGAGAGGGCTTGACGTCCACCAACAAACTGGTCGAAGCAGAAATTCTTCCTCCGACTGTGGTCGCAAATGATCACAGCCTTCCGGGTCACAATGGCGAAGAATTCGTCGTGGATTTCACCACCTATATCCAGCCAGCGATTTTGGGGCGTGCCGAGTTCCATTACGAAGTACTCAAGGCTGATGGAGTGACGAAGGGCAAGTCTGTGCCGACGATCCTCTATATAAGCCGTCGTAACGCCGATAACACCATTTGCGGCAGTCCGCCTGCTCCTTGAAACCTCCCGAGGTACGATCCGTCATTGCCAGCATCGACGGTTCGTACCTTTTTACCTATCTGATCAAAACCAGTTCTTAAGCGTGATTAGGATAAGTCCTACGCGCCTGAGGACTTGGCCTACATGAACCTCCCTGCCTGATCCGTACCCTTGCCGCTTCTGAAAGCCCGAGTCGATGGTCCTTTAAATCGCCTGGCTTGTTCAGTCACCGACTAGAGGTACTTACCATGTCTATTGAAAAAAACTTTCGTGTTTCCCGATTGTCGCTTGCTATCAAAGTACTGGCGGTCATGCCTTTCACTATGGCTGCGACGCAAGCCTATGCGAAGAATATCTTCCCTGGACAGAACGTAGTCATCGACGCCGACTCGTTGGTTGACCGCTACAACCTGACTGAGGCAACCCTGACGTCAAATGGCGCGAGAATGCTGGGCGTCAAGGCTTATGACTCGACGTTCACCATGAACGGAGGCACCGTCTATAACACTGCGGGCAGTGAAGTCGGCGTGGCGCTTTATGGCAGCCAGGGCACCTTGCGCGATGCCTCGATTTCCAGCGGCGGGGCCGAAGGCTTGATTGTCGGGACTGCTTCGGAGCGTCCGTCGGCAGCGGAGGTTTTCAATAGCGATATCACAGGCGCCACAGATGGCGTCGTGCTCAGCGGTGCCAGTACATTGACGCTGCACGACACCCAGGTCAGCGGTGCAAACGCTGGCTTGAGAGCGTACGACGGACAACTCACCACGCAGGGCGGGCGGATCTACGGCGGGACCAATGGCATCGTCGCGTATCGCCTGCCTACGGTGGATAACCCCTCGGTACTGAACCTGAACCAGACTGAAGTGGTGGGCGGCACGGGGGCCGCGATCCTGGTGGACTATCCGGGTGGCACCCAAATCAATATCAACCATGGCACTACCCTGAACGGCGGCAACGGCAACATGCTCGAAATCGCCCATGGCGGTGCGGCCGACGTGAATGTCTACGACAGCGCCTTGAACGGCAATATCCAAGTCGGCAAAGACAGCGCCCTGGACCTGAACATGGATTTCGCCTTCATGAACGGCGATATCATCAACAGCGGCGGCACCGCCAATGTTGGTCTGAACAACGGCTCAGTGCTGACCGGGCGCCTGGACAATGTCGACAAACTGTCGGTCAACAGCGACGCCACTTGGGTAATGGTGGATGGCCAACAGGCGCTCAATGCGTTGTCGATGAATGGCGGTAACGTGAAGTTCGGCGACTCGGCCGCCTTTTATCAGTTGGACGTGGCCAACCTGTCCGGCACCGGCGGCACGTTCATCATGAAGGCGGATTTCGGCTCGTTGACCGGCGACTTCCTGAACGTAACGGGCACCTCAGCAGGTAACCATCAGTTGCTGCTCGCCGCCACGGGGGCCGACCCGTTGAACGAGCGCCTGCACATGGTGCACACCGCCGACGGTGTGGCGAATTTCAGCCTGGTGGGCGGTCGGGTCGATCGCGGTACCTATTCCTACGACCTGGCAGCGGATAACCAGAATCACGACTGGTACCTTGACCCGGACAGCAAGGTCATCAGCCCGAGCACCAACTCTGTATTGGCCTTGTTCAACGCGGCGCCGAGTGTGTTGTTGGGCGAAATGACCAACCTGCGTACGCGCATGGGTGAGTTGCGTTTCAATGGCGGCCAGACCGCCGGCTTGTGGACCCGCGCCTATGGCAATAAGTATGAAGTGTCCAACGACAAGACGGGCTTGGGCTATAACCAGAACCAGCGCGGCTTTACCCTGGGTGCGGATGCGCCGCTGGAGGCTGGCGATGGGCAATGGCTGATCGGCGCAATGGCCGGCCACAGCCAATCGGACCTGGACCTGAACCTGGGCAGCAAAGCTACTATCAACAGTTACTACCTGGGCGGCTACGCAACGTGGCTGGACAGCGAAAGCGGCTTTTACTTCGACGGCGTGCTCAAGTTCAACCGCTTGCACAATGAATCCAATGTGGCCATGAGCGACGGCAAGAAGAGTAAAGGCAACTACACGCAAAACGCCATGGGCGCCTCGGCGGAGTTCGGCCGTCATATCACGCTGGATGACGGCTATTTCGTCGAACCCTACGGCCAATTGGCGGCGGTGATCACCCAGGCCCAGAGCTACACACTGGACAACGGCCTGCAGGCCAAGGGTGACCGTTCGAGTTCGGTGATCGGTGAGTTGGGCGTCACTGCCGGCAATAACATCCAACTCGACAGCGGCGGCGTGCTGCAGCCTTACTTGAAAGCCGCGGTCGCCCATGAGTTTGACCAGAGCAACAAGGTGTTCGTCAACGACAACGCGTTCAACAACGACTTGTCGGGTTCACGATTGAAACTGGGGGCGGGTGTGGCGCTGTCGGTATCGCAGGCATTGAGCGTGCATGCGGACGTGGAGCGCAGCGTGGGCAAGAATATCAAGCAACCCCTGGGTGTGAATGTGGGGCTTCGCTACGCGTTCTAAGTGTCGTCGGGGCTGATTTCCGTTCGTCAGGCAAACCGCTAACCTGTCAAATCTGACAGTAGGCGGTTTGTTTTTTTGGGTGCTAACTGGATGGGCCTTCCTTATCAGGAGATTCCCATGCATCATTTTATTAGTAAAAAAACTATGCGTACTGTCCCCAAGGTTTTACTGGCAGCAGGCATGGCTGTACTGCTTGCCGCTTGTTCCAGTGGACCTTCCGAGACGGTCTCAAGTGAGTACCCCGGACTTGATCCTGCCTGCACTAGCGCAGGTTATTTCAAAAGCATATCGCCCGGTTGGTATTATCGGTGTGTGTGGAACGGCAGTATCAATCGGTGGATAAAATACCCAAACCAATGCCCGGCTGGGCAAGAGTTTGATGAAGCCCTTAAACGCTGCTTACCCAGGACGTAACACATTGAAAGGCCTCTCTTCCTGACGGTAGAGAGGCCTTTTTTATTGCCTTAAGAATCGTGGTGTCAGGTGGCAATATCACCACCCAGCAGCGTTTTTAACAATAAGCCTATGGCTGCTCCACAACCAAAATATCATCCAGTGAAAACTCTGCCCCTGAGTAGGTACTCTTGAAGTAGATGCGCACAGGCAAGAACTGAGAGGGAACTCCGGCAGGCAATGAAAAGGTCCTCGAATGTGAGGTCCACACACCTGGGTTAATATGGACGAACGTCTGTGACTGAGTGCCGAACTCTATGAAAACCTGGGGTTGATAGGGGTTCAGGTCCACCTTCATCTTGAAGCTCAAGTCGTAGGTTTTACCGCTCTTGATATAAAAGGTTTTAATGACGCCGGGAGCGACAGGGCTGCCGTTATTCAGTTTTACATACCAGAAATTATTGTTATTGATATTTCTGATTACGCCGGTACCGTTGATGATATTGACCCATCCGTTCCAGGACAATAATTCAAAGTCTGTCAAATCATAGAGCCGAAGCGCTTTGATGATGTAGGTGCTCAACGGAAAGGACTTGGCGTTCAGTTCATTTGAATTACCATCGAAAGTGACGGCTGCCTTTGCCGTAACCTGGCTGTCATCTGCGAGTGCGGTAAACCAACTGCGCATTGCCTTTTCATTCACTATCCCGTTGTCGGCTTGGGTTTGGTCGATCGGATGGCCGTTCAACAGTGTTAAGGGTATTGCACCAACACTATGGAGCCTGAGCCAGATCCGTTGGTCTTTTCTGCTCAACGGCCACCGCGCCAAGTCCACCCAGCAGTCGGTGTTGAATGTGTTCAAGTCCACGATTGAGCCGGGTTTCAGGCCATTGAGTCTTGGCTGCGGCAGTGGATTGCCGCCGGGTAGTTCATCGAAGTCCAGTACGCGCAGATTCAGTACCCTGGAGTCATCGGTGACGCCGTTGGTGGTGACATGATACAGAAGACGCAGGACGCTCCCAACGTGGTCACCGATCACACTGTTGGAGAACTTGAAATCGACGAAACCTGTGGTGGGGTTGCCGTATTGGGGCGTTATGGACGGCAGCGTCGCACCGGGTTTGCCCAGCAGTTCGAGCTTAATCAGATCGTTCGAAGACATCGGTGCAAACTGCACGCGCGCCGTCACCTCGGGAGTGTTGTCAGCAATCACCGGGCTGATCGTCGCGTTTTCGTCGTCCACCGGCGTGCTGTTGTAAACGAGGGGCGCAGGTAGATGGCGCACTGCGAGGATTTTCATGGGCACGGTGTACGAAAAGCGTGTTGCAACGCTTGGGCGGGAGCGGTCGTAGAAAATATTCATGAATTGATTGAGCAGGATGTACTGGCGCTCGAGCGTGAAAGGCAGCGGCCGGTCTTTCCAAGTGTCTGAGACAAAGAAGGGTTGCGGCGGAGCGCTTCCTCTGTCGCCTTCAGCATGCAAGGTGACCGTATCCCCCACTTTGATATCCTTGTTGGAATCGACCTCAATGGTGGCATCGCCGGTGGATTGGCTCGGATCAAACACGTAATCAGGCGGCGGCGCTTCATGCACCCTTGGTTCGGGCAGTGCGGCCTCGGAGGCACCGACATAAACCGTTGTATCCGGGGATGGCCGTATTCCCTCGCTATTCTCACTGGTATACGAGGCTGTCAGGCTGCCCCCTGCCAATTTGGCAATATCACCCTCGGGGCCATTGATAATCGAGAACACCACATTGCCCGCGCCTGCATTCTTGGATTCTTCGTGGTAGTAAAACTTGCCGTTAGGGTAGCGGCCCAGCAGCTTCAGCGTGATGCGGTCAAAGAAATCCTGTCCGTGAGATTTACGGATGTCAATGTTAACGATGGGGGTATCAGCAGGCAGTATTTCACCGACAGCCTCCCGAAATATCGGGGCGTAGAGCCCACCGGGAAGGGCGCTGCCGATCACTCTGACCTGGGTGAGGTGTGAGCCTCTATTCGGCGCGCCAAAGCGAATGCGCTCATAGCGAAGTCGAGCCTGCCCTCCGATCAACGGGACCAGGTCGCCTACCGGGCATGGAATTTTGAGCTGGCGCGTCGTGGTGGATGTCAGGGGATCGGAACTGTAGGTTTTCTTCACCGTTTGCCCATACACCGTCCTGCCGGTGAGGGTCACCTTGATCACGTCGCCCAACAGGTAGGCGTTACCCGCGATTAGAATGATGATTGTCACGAAGGCACCAACGACCTCGTCGAGGTTGAGGATGTCTTCCGGAGCCTCATCGAAGAAGCAGTGGGGCAACAATGGCTCTGAACCATCGTTCAAGAATACCTGGATGAATTCGGGGAGCGACCAGCCGTCCGAATAGTTTCCGCACTCATCAATCACGTTCCACTCAGCGACGTGAGAGCCGCTGCCGATCTGGCGCCAATGTTCAATGCAAAGCCTGAAGACAATGTCGTCAAAGTTATCCGCTTCTGGCTGCGACACCTCGTGCTTGAATAATGCGTCGCCGATTTTAAGGCGAACAACATCACGCACGGCCCGATGGGTACGGGGTGACAATGAGGTATCGGCGGGGTAGAAGGGGACGCGAATCTCTATGCAGTTTTGCGCGTCGTCTTCTGTAACGCCATAGTCGAGAAATTCTTGGGGAATGATCGGCTTGAGCAGGTTCGTGTTTACAAAACTGTGGTCGTCCGGGTTTTTCCCGGCAGGTTTCACCTTATCGACCTTCAGCGTGAATTTTCTGGTTTCTCCTACCGCATTGCCGAGGCGTGTGACCTTGATGAACGAGGTGACAATGCCATCGGTGATCACATTCTGGGGTACGAACAGCACAATCAACTCGGCGTTATCCACTTCATGCTGATGGATGGTGGTGGACGCGACGGCTTTGGTCAGATCACCAAAGAACAGTTCCACGAAATCCAGCGCTGCCATTTCCAGAAATGGCAGCAAGGCGATCAGTAGCCCCTCGATATGGGTCGTTATTGCGGCGAGATTGATACCTGCATCGACGCCTTGCACCGGCTGGGTACTTGCGGGGATATACAATACCAAGTCTTCGAGGCGAACCTTTTTGAAGGCTTGCGTCGAGTTGAGAGATACGTCCGAGGGGCGTGGCACCAGGTAACGAGGATCAATGAAAGTACGCCGTGCAGCCTGTTTCTTTTTTTGTTGTTGCTTGGAGGCGTACGGTGCAAGCAGTGATCGCCCCTGTGCAAGCTTGATCAAGCGTTGGCCGGGCGGCGTGGAAGATTCTTCTTCGTTATCCATGGTAGAACCCTCTGCAGTCAGTGAGGAACTCAATGTCTACGGCCCATTTACTGAGTGGGAGTAGCTGCGAAGAGGTGTAACGCGGAACTCGGGGGGCAACCAGCTGTGAGAATTGACAGTGCCGACAAACGGTAACGGTTGTCAGGGTTGACGATTCCAATACCGGAACAATGGCTCCGCCAGAAACAGTACAAATAACAATCGCATCACCTGCATGGCCGTGACCAGTGGTACCGACAATTGCAGGGTTTCGGCGGTGAGGCTCATTTCGGCAATACCGCCGGGCATCATGCCCAGGGTCAGCGAGCGCAGGTCCAGGTGGGTCAGGGCACTCAGGCCCACAGCCGCCAATGTCGCCAGCGCCATGGTCAAGGCGGTACCGATCAAGGTGCGCACCATGAACGCGGGGGCACGACGGAAGAACTGACGATTGAAGTGGCAGCCCAACCCGCTGCCGATCAACCACTGGCCAATCTGGCTGCCGCCGTCGGGCAAGCCGATATGCAAGTCCCAGACGACACTGGCCGTCGCACTCACCAGCAACGGCCCGAACAGCCAGGGATTGGGCTGGCGCAAACGCTGCCAGCCCCAGGCCACCAGCGCGCCCATCGGAAACAGCATCAACAGCCAAGTCCAGCTCACCGGTGCCGGGTGAAACTGCGGTGTCCCGCCTTCAAGCAAATACTTGAAGATCGCCGGCACACACAGCACCACCACCAGCACCCGCAGACTTTGCCCCGCCGCCACACGGCTGAGCACCGCGCCGTTGCGCGCACCGAGGTTGACCATCTCACCGGAACCGCCCGGCATGCTCGAGAAAAACGCCGTGGCACGGTCTTCGCCACTGCGGCGCATCAACCACACACCGACCACGCTCGACAGGCTGGTGACCAGCGCGCCGAAAAAGATCAAGCCGAAGTGGCTCATCACCTGCTCGATCACCATCGGCGTGAAGTGCAGGCCGATGCCGATGCCCACCACCCATTGGCCGCACTTGCGCCCGCCGGGGATCTCCGCCAACTGCCACGGCGTAAGGCAACGCACCAGGATGATCGCCAGCAACGAGCCGACCATGTACGGCAAAGGCCAGCCGACGAGGCTGGCCAGGTAACCGCCGGCCAGGCCGACCAGCGGTGTTCCCCACCAATGTTTAAAAGTGACCTCAGACATCGGGCAGGGCACGACGCTGCAAGGCACGTTTACGGTAGATGCGCACCAGCGGGAACATCAGCATCAACGCGGTCAGTACCCATACACCAAAGGTGATCGGGCTCGACCACAGGATCTCCAGCGCGCCGTTGGAGATCGACAGCGCCCGGCGCAGGTTCTGCTCCATCAGGCCGCCGAGGATAAAGCCCAGCAGCACCGGCGACAGCGGGAAGTCGAGCTTGCGCAGGATGTAGCCGAAGATGCCGATGCCGACCATCAGGAACAGGTCGAAAGTGGTGGCATGCACCGCGTATACACCGATCGCGGTGATGATGGCGATCACCGGCACCAGCGCCCAGTTCGGCACGGCGAGGATACGGGTGAAGATGCGGATCATCGGGATGTTGAGGATCACCAGCATGATGTTGGCAATAAACAACGAGGCGATCAGGCCCCAGACAATGTCCGGTTGCTGTTGGAACAGCAGCGGGCCGGGCGTGATGTTGTACAGCGACAGGGCGCCGATCATCACGGCGGTGGTGCCCGAGCCGGGCACGCCCAGGGTCAGCATCGGCACCAGCGCACCGCAGGCAGAGGCGCCGATCGCGGTTTCCGGCGCGGCGAGACCGCGCATGTCGCCCTGGCCGAATGTACCGCTGGCACCGGCCAGGCGTTTCTCGGTCATGTAGGCAACGGCCGAGGCCAACGTAGCACCCGCGCCCGGCAGCACACCCATGATGAAGCCGAGCAGGCCGCAACGGATGTTGACTACGAAAACGGAAGACGCTTCCTTCAGGTTGAACATCATCCGTCCGGTGGCTTTCACGGCTTCCTGGCCACGGTGGGTTTTTTCCAGCAGCAACAGGATCTCGCTGATGGAGAACAGACCCAGCACCAACACCACGAACTGGATGCCGTCGGTCAGGTGAATGTTATCCCCGGTAAAACGGTACACGCCGCTGTTGGCGTCGATGCCCACGGCCGACAGGAACAGGCCGATCAATGCCGCCACGAACGTCTTCAAGGGTTTGTCACCGGCCATGCCGCCCAGACAGACAATCGCAAAGACCATCAGTACGAAATATTCCGCCGGGCCGAAGGCAATCGCCCATTTGGCCAGCAGCGGCGCAAACAGCACCATGCCGCAGGTGGCGATGAATGCCCCGATGAACGAGCTCCAGGCCGACAACGACAGGGCCACGCCGGCCAGGCCTTTGCGGGCCATCGGGTAGCCGTCGAGGGTGGTCATCACGGTGGAGGCTTCGCCCGGAATGTTCAGCAGGATCGAGCTGATACGCCCGCCGTACTCGCAGCCCAGATACACGGCGGCCAGCAGGATCAGCGCCGACTCCGGCGGCAGGCCGAGGGCGAAGGCGATGGGGATCAACAGCGCCACGCCGTTGATCGGCCCCAGGCCTGGCAACAGGCCGACCACGGTGCCGATCAAGGTGCCGCACAACGCGGTTATGAGGTTGTAAGGGGACAGTGCAACGCCGAAGCCCTGGCCCAAGTAGCCGAAAGTATCCATGTCAGTTCTCCAGAACGTCGAGCAGGCCAAGGGGCAGCGGCACATCCATGACTTTATCGAACAGCAGATACAGACCGATGGCCATCAGGCCGACGATCACCACGCTGGGCAACCAGCGGCCGCCATACAAGCGTGCCATCGGGATGCCGATCAGCAGGCTGCTGAGGATGAAACCCAGGGGTTCGAAGGTGCCGGCGAACACGATCAACAGCGCGACGCACACGCCGATCTTGACCAGAGTGTCGCGGTCCAGCGCCGGTTCTTCTTCGGTGTGTTTGGTCGCTTGCGGGCGAATCAGCATGTAGATCAGCGCCAGGCTCATCAGCCCGAGCATCAGCAGCGGAAAGGCGCGTGGCCCGACCGGCTCGTAGGAAAAGGCTGCCTGATACGGCCAGGCCATCAGCGCCAGGCCGGCACAGACCAGCAGCAGCACGGCGGCAAAAATGCGTTGTATGAGCATAGGAAACTCCAAGGCTACGCTTGCAGAAGCGAGCTCGCGAAGAACTCAACGACCGTGCATTCAGAAAACGCGCGTGATCGTTGAGGTTTTTCGCGAGCAAGCCCGCTCCCACAGGGAGGACGGTTACTGGATCAGGCCGAACTCTTTGGCCAGTACTTTGTAGTCCGCCACCTGTTTCTTCACGTAGGTGTCCAGCTCCGGGCCGGTCATGGCGAACGGGAACAGCTCGCGCTGGTCACGCAGCTTGGCGAACTCTTCGGAGGCCAACAGCTTGTCGAAGGCGTCTTTCCACCAGGCGTAGTCGGCATCGCTGACTTTTGGCCCGAGGTAGAAACCGCGCACCACTGGCCAGACGATGTCGTAGCCTTGCTCTTTGGCGGTCGGAATGTTCTTCATTTCCGGCTCGTCCAGGCGTTTCTCCGAGAACACCGCCAGCAGGCGCATATCGCCGCTCAGGATGTGCGGCATGGAGTCGGAGATGTCGGTACTGCCCACCTGGATATGACCACCGAGCAGGGCGGTGGCGATTTCACCGCCGCCTTCCAGCGCCACGTAACGCAGCTCGCGTGGGTTGATCCCGGCGGCCTTGGCGATCAGCGCGGTTTGCATCCAGTCCTGGCTGCCGACGGTGCCGCCGGAACCGATCACGACGCTGCCCGGATCTTTCTTCAAGGCTTGGACCAGATCGTCGAGGGTCTTGTAGGGCGAATCGGCTTTCACGGCGATGGCACCGTAGCTGGTGCCGACTGCTGCCACCCAACGCACGGCGCTCTCATCGAAGCGCCCGAATTTGCCCTGTGCCAGGTTCAACAATGAACCGCTGGACCACGCCACCAGGGTGCCGCCGTCCGCCGGGCGCTGGGCGACCACGGCGTTGTACGCCACCGCGCCTACGCCACCTGGCATGTAGGTCACGCGCATCGGCTTGCTCAACAGTTTCTCGTTGACCAGTGCGCTTTGCACCAGTTTGCAGGTCAGGTCGAAACCGCCGCCAGGGGAGGCCGGGGCGATGCATTCGGGGCGCTTGGGTTCTTCGGCGGCCAGCAGGTGGCCGGCGAACAGCATGCAGCCGGCAGCGAGGGCGAGTTTACGTAGGGGGAACGTCATGTGTGTCTCCATTTATTGTTCTTATTTGGCGAAAACGCTTCGAGGCGTTTTTCGGGTGCTATCGCTCAATAGCTTGGCGGGCGTAACCTGCCGTCGCCTGATGCTAAACGGCGAAGCTTTCAGTAACCTTTCAACTGCCTTTCACTGTTTTCGGGCTTCACAGGGCAGTCGGCGCCTGTAAACTGCCTCGCAAAGCGTGGCGCCGACCACCCCGAATAAGGTAGAAATCCATGCGTGTCCTTCTGGTAGAAGACCACCTGCAGCTCGCCGAAAGTGTGGCCCAGGCGCTCAAGAGCACGGGTTTGACCGTCGATGTGCTGCACGATGGCGTGGCCGCGGACCTGGCCCTGAGCAGCGAGGAATACGCAGCGGTCATCCTCGATGTGGGCTTGCCGCGCATGGACGGTTTCGAGGTGCTCGCACGTTTGCGGGGCCGTGGAAAAAACTTGCCGGTGCTGATGCTGACCGCGCGCAGTGATGTGAAGGACCGCGTTCACGGCCTTAACCTGGGGGCTGACGACTACCTCGCCAAACCTTTCGAGTTGACTGAGTTGGAAGCGCGGGTCAAGGCACTGCTGCGACGCAGTGTGTTGGGCGGTGAGCGTCAGCAGACCTGCGGCGTGCTGGTTTACGACCTAGATACCCGGCGGTTCACCGTGGGCGGCGAGTTGATGACGCTCACCTCCAGGGAGCAAGCGGTGCTTGAAGCGCTGATCGCCCGCCCAGGACGGGTGATGAGCAAGGAACAGCTGGCTTCCCAGGTGTTCGGCCTGGACGAAGAGGCCAGCCCCGATGCCATCGAAATCTACGTGCACCGTCTACGCAAGAAACTCGACGGCCAGCCTATCGCCATCGTGACCTTCCGGGGCCTCGGCTATTTGCTGGAAGCCCGCGATGCATAAGCCCAGCAGCCTGCGCTGGCGGCTAGTATGGAACCTGGCGTTGCTGCTGGTGCTGCTGATGTTGGCCAGCGGCATGAGTGCCTACTGGAATGGCCGCGAGGCCGCCGACACCGCCTACGACCGTACGCTGCTGGCCTCGGCGCGCACCATCGCCGCCGGCTTGACCGAGGTGGACGGCACCTTGAGCGCCAATGTGCCCTATGTGGCCCTGGACACCTTTGCCTACGACAGCGCCGGGCGCATTTATTATCAGGTCAATGACATCGACCAGAAGCTGATCTCCGGCTACGAAAACCTTCCCGGCCCGCCACCCGGCACGCCGCGCACCGACGATTATCCGGCGCTGGCGCGCTTCTACGACGCTGTCTACCAGGGCCAGCAGGTGCGCGTGGTCAGCTTGCTCAAGGCCGTATCCGAACCGAACATGAACGGCATGGCCGAAATCCGTGTCGCCGAGACCGATGAAGCGCGCGTGAGCATGGCCCGCAGCCTGATGGCCGATACCTTGCTGCGCCTGGGTATGCTCGCCATCGGCGCCTTGTTGCTGGTGTGGTTTGCCGTGAGTGCGGCGCTGCGTCCGCTGGAGCGCCTGCGCACGGCGGTGGAAGAGCGCCAGCCCGATGACTTGCGGCCGCTGCCCTTGGTGGAAGTACAGGATGAGTTTGGCCCGCTGGTGCGCTCCCTCAACCACTTCACCGAGCGCCTGCGCGGCCAGTTCGAACGCCAGGCGCAATTCATTGCCGATGCGGCCCATGAACTGCGCACGCCGCTGGCCGCGCTCAAGGCCCGGCTGGAGCTGGGTTTGCGCGCAGAGGAACCCGCCATCTGGCGCAACACGCTGGAAACCGCGGCCCAGGGCACTGACCGCCTGACGCATCTGGCCAATCAACTGTTGTCCCTGGCGCGTATTGAAAACGGCGCCCGGGCAATTGCCGAAGGCGGCGCGCAGCTGCTCGATCTCAGCCAGCTGGCCCGGGAGTTGGGCATGGCCATGGCGCCGCTGGCTCACGCACGTGGCGTGGCACTGGCGCTGGAAGCCGACGAGCCGGTGTGGCTGCGTGGAGAGCCCACCCTGTTGAACGAGTTGCTGAGCAACCTGGTGGACAATGCCTTGGCGCACACGCCGCCCGGCGGCAACGTGATCCTGCGGGTGACGGCGCCGGCGGTGCTGGAAGTTGAAGACGATGGCCCCGGTATCCCGCTGGATGAACGGGACCGGGTGTTCGAGCGTTTTTATCGCCGCAGTCAGCAGGGCATGGGCTCGGGGCTGGGGTTGGCGATTGTCGGTGAAATCTGCCGGGCGCATCTGGCGCAGATCAGCCTGCACGATGGCGAGCAGGCAGGGTTGAAAGTGCGGGTGAGTTTTATCGCGGGCTGATCAGTAGAACATCGAGCGGGCTTCATCCAGCTCGGTGCGCAGTTTTTCGCTGTAGGGGTCAACCCGCAGCTTTTTCATTGCAGGCACGCTGGAAACGTCCACTTTTGCCAGTGGGTGATCGGTGCCGCGATGGCAATACAGCACGGCGACCTGTACCAGGTCGATGTAATCGAGGCTGGCCGAGTCGCGCTCCAGGTCCAGGTACAGGCCAGGCAATTTCGCCAGCATCTCCGGAAAGTCCCAGACGCCCAGCAGCTTGTCGCCCAGCAGCGGATGAATGCTCTCTATCACGTGGTTGAGGCTGACCGGGTCCGCGAGCAACTCGTAGTGTTCTTCGGCATAGGTCAGGATCGGCAGTACGCCGATCTGGTGCACCAGGCCGCCAAGGGCTGCCTGGTCCGGCTTGAGCTGGCTGTGGCTGCGGCACAGGGCGTAACTCACCCCGGCGACTTCCAGGCTGCGGCGCCACACATCACGCATCTTTTGCTCGACTACGTCGGAGCGGGCGTGGAAAATCTGCTCCATCACCAGGCCGATCGCCAGGTTGCTGCTGTAGTTGGTGCCCAGTCGGGTGATGGCGGTGTGCAGGTCGGTGACTTCCTGGGTGGCGCGCAGCAAAGGGCTGTTGACTACTTTGATCAGGCGCGCCGACAGTGCGGTATCGCGACCGATGACTTTGCTCAAGTGGCTGATGCTGATGTCCGGGTCTTCGGCGGCCTGGCGAATGTTCAGGGCCACTTCCGGCAATGTCGGCAGAACCAGGTCATCGTTGTCGATGGCCTTCACCAAAGCCTGTTGGACTCTTTCCGCCAGCTTGTTCATTCATGATCTCTAGGGTGTTGCAAAAAGGTACGGCGATTAACGCTGGATCTCTCGATCGCGGTCGAGCGTGTAAGGAAGGTCTAGCAGTTGCAAACCCGGGCCTTCCAGTGTGCCTATGTGCACATCGCCACTATCGGCAGCTTCGGCTTGCAACACGGCAAGAAGTTCAATGCCCAGGTCAGCGTTCGCTGCGATCACCACTTCGCCGATCGAGCTGTTGTGGCTGGGTGAAAACAGCGGCGTGCCTGGCTCGGGTAGTTGCGCCGCATCAAGGCGCAGGCGGTACAGGCGACGCTTGAGTTTGCCCAGGTACTGCATGCGAGCGACGATTTCCTGGCCGGTGTAGCAGCCCTTCTTGAAGCTGACGCCGCCCACGGCTTGCAGGTTGAGCATCTGTGGGATGAACAATTCGCGTGTCTGCGGCATGACCTGGCCGATGCCGGCGCGGATTTGACCCAGTAGCCATTCATTCAAGTCAGCTTGTTGCAGGTATTCGGCCAGTTGGCTGCGCACGCTCTCGGCTTGCTCGGCTGGCGCCCAGAGTTCGGCCCGGCCAGGGGAGACGCGAATGGCGATCAGTGCATCGCTGCGGGCGACGCTGTCGGTCTCGGCCGGCAACTCAAGGCCAAGGCTGGCCAGGGCCGAGTCGGCATTCATCAGGCCAAAACGCACCCAGGCGGCGCTTTCGTCGGTGAGTTTGGATTTGGAGAACACTGCGTATTTCTTCAGGTCCGCCAGTTGTGGCTCCAGCAGCTCGGTGGCCATGGCCAGTAACACGCCGTCACCTTGCAGCAAAATGCGGAAACTGGACTGCATGCGCCCTTTTTGTGTGCAGCGCGCGCCGAGGCTGGCCTGGGTATCGCTCAGGTAGTTGAGGTTACATGTCAGTTGGCCCTGAAGGAATTTGGACGCGTCGGCGCCGCGGACGGCGAGAATACCTTCGTGGGACAGGGGGCAGAAGAAAGCAGAGTCAGCCATGGGTCATCGCAGGTTAAAAAGTCATGGGTGCATCATAGAGGGGCGCCCGGCAAATGGATAGTTTCGTCGCGGGCGACCAAAGCCGACTGTTCCGGTGCCGTCGGGGCTGTATACTTGCGCCCTATTTGAGGAGTGCTCCATGGTCGAAGAAGTCGAAATCAATCGTCTCTACTGGCACAGCCGTCGCGGCATGCTGGAGTTGGACGTGTTGCTGGTGCCTTTTACCAAAGAGGTCTACGCGACGCTCGATCAGGTAGATCGCGACCTGTATGTACGGCTGCTGGAATGCGAAGACCAGGACATGTTCGGCTGGTTCATGGAGCGTGCCGAGTCCGAAGACCCGGAGCTGCAGCGCATGGTCCGGATGATTCTGGATCGTGTCCAGCCCAAGTAGTGTTTTCGAATGCCGCTGGCAGGCCTCACGGCTGTTGCTGGCGGCGTATCTCCTCGCCCAGCTGTTCGCGTTGGGTGCGCTGTCGGCGATTGAGTTGCCTTATTCGAGCCTGGGCATGCTGTTGTGTATAGCGCACGCCACCTGGGTCTTGCCGCGTTTTATCCTGTTGACTCACCGTTCGTCCGTCCGTGGCCTGCGCCGTGATGCGGATGGCTGGCAGCTATTCAGCGCTGAGCGCGGTTGGCACGGCGTGCAGTTGCGTCCCGACAGCCTGGCCTTGCCTTTGATCGTGGTGCTGCGTTATCGCGTGCCGGGGGAGTGGCGGGTGCGCACGATCTGCGTACCCAGGGACGCGCAAAGCGCCGATGTGCACCGGCGCCTGCGGGTACGCCTGAAGTTCAGCCGCCGTAGGTGGCTGGCACCAGGATAGTGTCGCGGGCCTCGGGCAGCATCTGCGGATAGTCAAGGGTGTAATGCAGACCCCGGCTTTCCTTGCGCTCCATGGCCGAGCGGATCATCAGTTCGGCGACCTGGGCCAGGTTACGCAGCTCGATCAGGTCGCGGCTGACCTTGTAGTTGCTGTAGAACTCGTCGATCTCATCCAGCAGCAAGCGCACGCGGTGCTGCGCCCGTTGCAGGCGTTTGTTGGTGCGCACGATTCCCACGTAGTCCCACATGAAGCGGCGCAGCTCGTCCCAGTTGTGCGCGATGATTACATCCTCGTCCGAATCGGTCACCTGGCTGGCGTCCCAGCGGGGCAGGGCGGCCGGCACCGGAATGCGTGGCAGCTGTTCGAGAATGTCCGCCGCCGCGGATCGCGCATAGACGAAACATTCAAGCAACGAGTTGCTGGCCATGCGGTTGGCGCCGTGCAGGCCGGTGAAGCTGGTTTCGCCGATCGCGTAGAGGCCGGGTACGTCGGTGCGGCCGTGTCTGTCGACCATCACGCCGCCGCAGGTGTAGTGCGCGGCCGGCACTACGGGGATCGGGCCTTTGGTGATGTCGATGTTGAAGGCCAGGCAGCGCTCGTACACCGTGGGGAAGTGGGTCTTGATGAAAGCCTCGGGCTTGTGGCTGATGTCCAGGTAGACACAGTCGACGCCCAGGCGCTTCATTTCGTGGTCGATGGCGCGGGCGACGATATCGCGGGGCGCGAGCTCGGCGCGCGGGTCGAAGCGCTGCATGAAGCGTTCGCCGTTGGGTAGCTTCAGGTGCGCGCCTTCGCCGCGCAGGGCTTCGGTGATCAGGAAGCTCTTGGCCTGCGGGTGATACAGGCAAGTGGGATGGAACTGGTTGAATTCCAGGTTGGCCACGCGGCAGCCGGAGCGCCAGGCCATGGCGATGCCGTCGCCACAGGCGCCGTCCGGGTTACTGGTGTAGAGGTAGACCTTGGCCGCGCCACCTGAAGCCAGCACAGTGAAGCGCGCGCCGTAGGTGTCGACTTCTCCGCTGCCACGGTTGAGCACGTAGGCGCCGAGGCAGCGTTCTCCGTCCAGGCCCAGACGTTTTTCGGTGATCAGGTCAACGGCGACACGCTGTTCCAGCAACTCGATGTTGGGGCGTTGCCGGGCTTGTTCGAGCAGCGTCGTGAAAATCGCAGCGCCGGTGGCGTCGGCGGCGTGGATGATTCGGCGATGGCTGTGGCCGCCTTCGCGGGTCAGGTGGAATTCGAAACCGCCGTCGTCGCTGCCCGCGTGTTCGTCACGCGTGAACGGCACGCCCTGGTCGATCAGCCATTGGATGGCTTCGCGGCTGTGCTCCACGGTGAAGCGTACCGCTTCTTCATCACACAGGCCGCCGCCGGCGTTAAGGGTGTCTTCGACATGGGACTGCACCGTATCGGTGTCGTCCAGCACGGCGGCAACACCGCCTTGGGCCCAGAACGTCGAGCCGTTGGCCAGGTCGCCTTTGCTCAGCACTGCAATGCGCAGGTGGCTGGGAAGGGTCAGCGCAAGGCTCAAGCCGGCCGCGCCGCTGCCGATCACCAGGACATCGTGTTGTAACTGTTGGCTCATTTGAGGGATTCCGCAAAAAGCGATCCGAAGGGTTGGCGCAAACAGGGCGCCTGGATCGGCGAATCAAAGGGTCACACGGGCCACTAGTATATAGAGGGGTGGAGCGGCACAATAGCCGGGCATTCGTGGCAATCTGAGATTACGGTGCACAGCTCGGGTGAAATTGGCCGGTTTTGGGACGGGAACTTTTTGCATGAGCCCTGACTCAATAGCAGGTTGCCCGAAAGCTGGGAAAACGTTGAGTTTATTGGCCCGTCGGGAGCATTGGACGCGTCAGAAAAACCGGCGACAAGATTATTCGCGCAGCCGGCGTTGCCCGCGCTGCGTTTTTCGTGTGTGCCAAATCAGTGCGTGCCGGAAACTTGCTTGAAGGGGGAGAACTTTTGCGAAAAGACCGAGTCTATGTTTGCAAGCCTGATCGTTTAGTTATGCAAGCCTCCTACGAGCACAACGAGGAGTGTTCATGCTAACCCAGGAAGAGGATCAGCAGCTGGTCGAGCGCGTACAACGTGGCGACAAGCGAGCTTTTGATCTGCTAGTGCTGAAATACCAGCACAAAATTCTCGGGTTGATCGTGCGGTTTGTGCACGACACCCATGAAGCGCAGGACGTTGCACAGGAAGCCTTTATCAAGGCTTACCGTGCACTTGGTAACTTTCGCGGTGATAGTGCGTTTTACACGTGGCTATACCGAATCGCCATCAACACGGCGAAGAACTATCTGGTGTCTCGCGGACGCCGCCCACCGGATAGCGATGTAAGTTCAGAAGATGCGGAATTTTACGATGGTGATCACGGGCTCAAGGATCTCGAGTCCCCGGAGCGTGCATTGCTGCGCGACGAGATCGAAGGCACCGTTCATCGCACAATTCAGCAACTGCCAGAAGATTTGCGTACGGCGTTAACTTTACGTGAATTCGATGGTCTGAGTTACGAAGACATTGCGAGCGTCATGCAGTGTCCGGTGGGGACTGTAAGGTCACGGATTTTCCGGGCCCGGGAAGCCATCGATAAAGCCTTGCAACCGTTGTTGCAAGAGAACTAAAGACAGCGGCGACAGCCAAGAGAGGAACCGCCATGAGTCGTGATGCCCTGCAGGAATCGCTGTCCGCAGTGATGGATAACGAAGCGGATGAACTGGAACTTCGTCGAGTGCTCAACGCATTTGATGATGCCGAAACCCGTGATACCTGGTCTCGTTACCAAGTCGCTCGGGCGGTGATGCACAAGGATCTTCTAATCCCTCGTCTGGATATTGCTGCGGCCGTTTCTGCCGCGCTGGCTGATGAAGCCGTTCCGGCAAAAGCTGCTCGTGGTCCTTGGCGTAGCCTGGGTCGCCTGGCAGTCGCTGCCTCGGTAACTGTTGCCGTGCTGGCGGGTGTTCGCCTGTACAACCAGGACGAAATCGCCGGTGCCGAACTGGCCCAGCAGACTCAGCAGCCGGTCATGGCCGGTCCGCAAGTCAAAGGCCCGGCGGTACTGGCCGGCTACAAGGAAAGCTCCGACACCACCGGGCCTATGGCCAATGGCGTCTTGCAAGGGCAATCCGGCTGGCAAGACCAGCGTCTTCCAGGCTACCTGCGCCAACACGCACAGGAATCGGCCCTGAAAGGCACTGAAACCGCTCTGCCCTATGCTCGCGCAGCAAGTCTGGAAAACCGCTAATCCGTAAGGAGCTCTATGCGAGCCATACCGCTCCTTACGCTTTTGCTCAGTGGTTGCTTAGCACTCCCCGCCCATGCCGATGAAGCCCAAGACTGGCTGACTCGACTTGGGCGTGCAGAGCAGCAGCAAAGCTTTCAAGGTACGTTCGTCTACGAACGTAACGGCAGTTTCTCCACCCATGACATCTGGCACAGAGTCCAGAATGGCCAGGTCCGTGAGCGGCTATTGCAGCTCGATGGTTCTGCCCAGGAAGTCGTGCGCGTGGATGGCCGCACGCAATGCGTCAGCGGCACCCTTGTCGCAGGCCTTGGCAATTCCCGTGACGCACCCTCGCGTGCGCTGGATCCGCAAAAACTTAATCAATTCTACGAACTGGCCGTCATTGGCAAATCCCGTGTGGCCGGTCGAAATGCGGTGATCGTTTCGATCACGCCGCGTGATCAATACCGCTACGGTTTTGAACTGCACCTGGACCGTGAAACCGCGCTGCCGCTCAAATCCTTGCTCTTGAATGATAAAGACCAGTTGCTTGAGCGCTTCCAGTTCACGCGATTGAATACGTCCGTCGTGCCTGACGACCGCGATCTGCTGCCCAGTGCCGAATGTGCACCGATTACCGTGGCGAGTAGCAAGGCACCCAAGGTACAGTCCACCGAGACGTGGCATATGGAATGGTTGCCGCCAGGTTTTCAACTGACCACCAGCAGCGCCCGTAAGGACGCCCAGACCAAAACGACGGTAGACAGCCTGATGTATAGCGACGGGCTGGCGCGTTTCTCTGTGTTCCTTGAGCCGGTCAGCGATGGGGGCGTCACGGAGGCTCGCACGCAACTGGGCCCGACGGTGGCCGTTTCCCGCCGCCTGAACACCGTAGATGGCGAAATGATGGTCACGGTGGTGGGCGAGATCCCTGTCGGCACCGCTGAACGTATCGCGTTGTCGGTGCGCGGTGAAAAAAAGCCAGCCGTGAATCGTTAATCTTATGTTCATCCTGACGTTTCACTGTAGGCGCATGGCAGGTGGGGTGCCGAGAGCATGAAATGTCTGGATCAGTATTTTCACTTGCAAAAATCACTCACGTTTTTTATAGGTCAGGGCTTGTCGGCGCTGGCCTTGTTTTGTTCGCGGAACAAAGATGCCGGTCGTATTGCGGCGTTTCTTGAACCCTGTCGCTCAACCCTGCTCGTCGTAACGGGAGCTGTATGTCGATACCACGCTTGAAGTCCTATCTATCCATAATCGCCACGGTATTGGTGCTGGGCCAGGCCTTGCCTGCGCAAGCAGTCGAGTTGCCTGACTTCACCCAATTGGTCGAGCAGGCCTCGCCAGCTGTGGTGAATATCAGCACCACGCAAAAACTGCCGGATCGCAAAGTCTCCAACCAGCCAATGCCTGACCTTGAAGGCCTGCCGCCAATGCTGCGCGAGTTCTTCGAGCGCGGCATGCCCCAACCGCGCACGCCCCGTGGCGGTGGTGGCCAGCGTGAAGCGCAGTCCCTGGGTTCCGGCTTCATCATTTCGCCGGACGGCTACATCCTCACCAACAACCACGTGATTGCCGACGCCGACGAGATCCTGGTGCGCCTGGCTGATCGCAGTGAGCTCAAAGCCAAGCTGGTCGGCACCGATCCACGTTCCGATGTGGCCTTGCTGAAAATTGAAGGCAAGGACCTGCCGGTGCTGAAACTGGGTAAATCCCAGGACCTGAAAGCCGGGCAATGGGTCGTCGCCATCGGTTCGCCGTTTGGCTTCGACCATACCGTGACCCAGGGTATCGTCAGCGCCATCGGCCGCAGCCTGCCGAACGAAAACTATGTGCCGTTCATCCAGACCGATGTGCCGATCAACCCGGGTAACTCCGGTGGCCCACTGTTTAACCTGGCGGGCGAAGTGGTTGGGATCAACTCGCAGATCTACACCCGTTCCGGTGGTTTCATGGGGGTGTCTTTCGCCATCCCGATTGACGTCGCCATGGACGTTTCCAACCAGCTCAAAAGCGGTGGCAAGGTCAGTCGCGGCTGGTTGGGCGTGGTGATCCAGGAAGTGAACAAGGATCTGGCTGAATCCTTCGGCCTCGATAAGCCGGCCGGTGCCCTGGTCGCGCAGATTCAGGACGACGGCCCGGCAGCCAAAGGTGGCCTGCAGGTCGGCGACGTGATCCTGAGCATGAACGGCCAGCCGATCGTCATGTCGGCCGACCTGCCGCATCTGGTGGGCGCGCTCAAGGCTGGCAGCAAGGCCAAGCTGGAAGTGATCCGCGATGGCAAGCGCCAGAACGTTGAACTGACCGTTGGCGCCATCCCTGAAGAGGGCGCAACCCTGGATGCCCTGGGCAACGCCAAGCCGGGTGCCGAGCGCAGCAGCAATCGCCTGGGCATTGCCGTGGCCGAGCTGACCCCTGAGCAGAAGAAGACCTTCGACCTCAAGAGCGGCGTCGTGATCAAGGAAGTGCAGGACGGTCCTGCTTCGCTGATCGGCCTGCAGCCCGGTGACGTGATCACTCACCTGAACAATCAGGCGATCGACAGCACCAAGCAGTTCACCGACATCGCCAAGGCGTTGCCGAAGAATCGTTCGGTGTCGATGCGCGTATTGCGTCAGGGACGTGCAAGCTTCATTACGTTCAAGCTGGCCGAGTAACTCGGTAAAAAAAGCCCCGCCTTCGTTTAACGAAAGCGGGGCTTTTTTGTGCGCGATGGGTTTAGCTCATCATGCCTTTGACCAGGCGTTCCTGCTCGATCAGCTCACGCTGGCGTGCGTCGATACGAGAAGACAGGGGGAAATTGCTGCCGGCCCTGCGCTTGGCAAAATCCAACTGCTGGATCGCTTGCTGAAAATCGCCCACCAGCGCGAAATACTCGGCACGCGCTTGATGCAGGCCAATGATGTTGCCGGACAAACCGCGTGTCTCGGCGACCTGGTACCAGACGTCGGGGTCGTCGGGACGGGATTTGAGCAGTGCATCCAGGGCTTTCTCGGCATCGGCCGTACGGTTCTGCTTGAGCAACAGGTCGACCCGAATCTGGTTCAGTGGATAGTTGCCGGGATACTGGGTGAGCAGCCGATCCGTGCGTTGCTGGGCATCAGGCAGGCGATTGTTGTCGATATCCAGCTGGATCTGCGCCAGGTTGTAGGTGATGTCGTTTGGTGCCTTAGCGAGCAGCGGTGCCAGGTTGTCCCGCGCCTGCTTGAACTGAGAGGCTTTGATCTGGGCGATGGCCAGGCCGTAACGCGCTACATCGTTCTTCGGGTTCTCGTCCAGCTGCGCCTGGAAACGCTTGGCGGCCAGGCCTGACGTGTCTTCGTACTGCAACTGCACCCGTGCGCGAATCAACTGATAGCGCAGGCTGTCTTCCTTGCCGCCGGGTTTGGCTTGTTCGGCGCGGTTACGGGTGTCGGCTATCCGTGATTCGGTGACCGGGTGCGTCAGCAGGAACTCCGGTGGCTTGGCGTCGAAGCGGTATTGGCGGCCCAGGCGCTCGAACATGGTCGGCATCGAGCGTGGGTCGTAGCCGGCCTTTTCCAGGTTGACGATACCGATGCGGTCGGCCTCTTGTTCATTTTGCCGAGAGAACCTGCGCTGTTCCTGGATCGCGGCGGCCTGGGTGCCGGCAATCGCCGCGATGCCCGCATCGCCAGCACCGGCCGCCGCCGCAATGATGCCGCCAAGCAGCGCTGCCATCATTGGGATCTGCATGCGCTGCTGCGCTTCCACGCCACGGGCGAAGTGACGCTGGGACAAGTGCGCCAGTTCATGGGCCAGTACCGAGGCGTATTCCCCTTCGGTCTGGGCATTGAGGAACAGCCCGCCGTTCACCCCTACAATGCCGCCTGGCGCTGCAAAGGCGTTGAGTTGCGGGCTGTTGATCAGGATGAACTCCAGGCGCCGGTCATTGACCTGGCTGGTTTCCACCAGTTTGTACACGCTGGTTTCGACGTAATCCTTGAGCTGCGGGTCGTTGAGTTGCGAGACCTGCCCGCGCAGGTAGGCCAGCCATGCGCGACCCAACTGGTATTCCTGTTGTGGCGAGACAATGGCAGAACTGGCGTCGCCAAGTGACGGCAGGTCGTCGGCGAAGCCTGGGGAGGCCAGCAGGCAAGCCAGCGTCAGCAGGGTGGGGCGCAAAAAAGTCATGCACAGAGCCTTTCGACAAAGAGCTTACTGTAGCCGGACACTGAGCTTCGGACCAGATATTCTAAGCGCCCGAATGCGTGCCCGGAGTAAAACCATGACCGACGCTGTAGCCTTTGATGCCGAACTTGACGCCAGCGGTCTCAATTGCCCATTACCCTTGCTCAAGGCCAAGCTGGAGCTCAATCGCTTGGCCAGTGGCGCGGTGCTCAAGGTGATCGCTACGGATGCGGGCTCCCAGCGGGACTTTCGCACGTTTGCCAAACTGGCCGGCCACACCCTGTTGCATGAAGAAGACGCCGCCGGTGTGTACCGTTACTGGTTGCGCAAGGCCTGAACCGTTTGCCCATCCTCCGAGGTTGATTGATGTTCAAAGTGTTACGAGACTGGATCCAGCGCTACTTCTCCGATGAAGAAGCGGTGGTGCTGGCGGTCCTGCTGTTTCTCGCCTTTACGGCCGTGCTCACCTTGGGTGGCATGCTGGCGCCGGTGCTGGCGGGGATGGTGCTGGCGTACCTGATGCAGGGCCTGGTCACTACCCTGGAACGCTTGCGCTTGCCGGGCGGGGCGGCCGTGGGGCTGGTGTTCGCTTTGTTCATGGGGCTGCTGGTGCTGTTTATCGTGGTGGTGTTGCCGTTGCTATGGCACCAGTTGATTACCCTGTTCAATGAATTGCCGGGCATGCTCGCCAAATGGCAGTCGCTGTTGCTGCTGTTGCCGGAGCGCTACCCGCACCTGGTCTCGGATGAGCAGGTGCTGCAAGCCATCGAAGTGGCGCGCGGCGAGATCGGAAAGTTCGGGCAATGGGCGTTGACCTTTTCCCTGTCCAGCCTGCCGCTGCTGGTCAATATCATGATCTATCTGGTGCTGGTACCGATCCTGGTGTTCTTCTTCCTCAAGGACCGCGTGATGATCGGCAGCTGGGTGCGGGGCTACCTGCCGCGCGAACGTGCACTGATCACTCGCGTTGCCGAGGAAATGAACCGGCAGATCGCCAACTACATTCGTGGCAAGGTGATCGAAATCATCATCTGTGGAGGCGTGACCTACATCGCTTTTATCGCCCTGGACCTGAACTACGCGGCCCTACTGGCGTTGCTGGTGGGAATATCGGTAGTGGTGCCGTACGTCGGCGCCGTGGTGGTGACAGTACCCGTGACCTTGATCGCATTGTTTCAGTGGGGCTGGAGCGACCAGTTCATCTACTTGATGGCGGTATACGGGATCATCCAGACCCTGGACGGCAACGTGCTGGTGCCGCTGCTGTTCTCGGAGGCCGTCAACTTGCACCCGGTGGCGATCATCTGCGCGGTGCTGTTGTTTGGTGGGCTATGGGGATTCTGGGGCGTGTTTTTTGCGATACCCCTTGCGACGCTGTTCAAGGCAGTGCTGGATGCTTGGCCGCGCAAGGAGCCGGTTGTAGCACCGCTGCTGTAACGACATCCCGTCATTTGTAGTGAGCGGGCTTGCCCCGCGCTGGGTTGCGAAGCAGCCCTAAAACCTGCGACCGCGTTTTATCTGGAAGAATGCGGCAGCCGTATCGGATCGCTTCGCAACCCAGCGCGGGGCAAGCCCGCTCACTACATCAACCCTTGTCCAGCGCCTGGGCCGCTGCCAGAACAGCATCCACATGCCCCGGCACTTTCACACCGCGCCATTCCTGGCGCAACACGCCCTCCTTGTCGATCAGGAAAGTGCTGCGATCCACGCCCAGGTATTCCTTGCCGTACAGCTTCTTCAGCTTGATCACATCAAACAACTGGCAAACCGCTTCATCCTTGTCGCTGATCAGCTCGAAGGGGAATGCCTGCTTGCCCTTGAAATTCTCATGAGACTTCAAGCTGTCGCGCGACACGCCGAACACCTCGGTGTTGGCGGCCTTGAACGCTTCATGTTGATCCCGAAAACCCTGGCCCTGAGTGGTGCAGCCCGGCGTGCTGTCCTTTGGGTAGAAGTAGATCACCACCTGCTTGCCCTTGAGTGCGGCCAGGCTGAAGGTCTGGCCGCTGGTGGCCTGGGCTTCGAAATCGGCGACCGGTGTATCGATGACTACCGCCATGAAAACTTCCTTACATTGGGTTCTGTGGGCGCCATGGTTCGATCAGTGCGTCGAGGTTCAACGCATCGGCGAAATCCAGGAACTGGTCGCGCAACCAGCTGATCTGCACGCCGGCCGGCAAAGTGACGGTGAACGTGGCGTTCAGCATGGTGCCGCCGGTCTGCGGAGCCAGGTAGGTGTCGCAGGTCAGGTTCTCCAGTTCGACGTTGTGGTCGATAAAGAACTGGCACAGCTCGTTGACGATGTCCGAACGATAGGCCGAGCTGACATACGCCACGTAGGGCAGGGCCTGTGGCCGGTTCTCGAGGGCGGCGCTGCGCACCACGTTGACCGTGAAGTCATGCTTCTTGGCCAGGCCCGGCAGGCCGGTCTCCAGGCGCGCCAGGGCATCCCAGGTGCCGGAGATCTGCAAGACCAGCGCACTGCACTCGCCATGGCGGGTCAGGCGCGACGTTACGACGGCGCAGCGGTTTTCATGGCTGGCGCGGCACAGGACGTTGGTCAGCTCCATGGGGTTGGCGCCGAGGGCACTGATAACAAGGAATTGTTCGCGAACTGTGGGGGTGGACATGCAGCCTTCCTAAAACGATGAGCGGTCGATACCGTGGGGGCCGTATCGATCAAAGGATCAAGGGTAGCGAAAAGCGCCGCCAAGGGATAGGAGGTGGCGGTTTCATTGCGTGATCGGTCCTATTTCATCGTGCTTCATGGCCTGGTTTGGTCCGATGATGGCCTTGTCCAGCGTTTAGTTGCGCCAGAACGCATCCTCAGGCGGTACTTCGCTTGTGCAAGCATCTTGGCGCCAGTACCATTACCGCTCTCTTTTTCCGGCAGGAGCGGTTGCATGATTGCGGGCAGTATGGTGGCACTGGTCACACCCATGGATGCACAAGGTCGTCTTGACTGGGACAGCCTGGGCAAACTGGTGGACTTCCACCTGCAAGAAGGCACCAACGCCATCGTGGCGGTCGGCACCACCGGTGAATCGGCCACCCTCGATGTGGAAGAGCACATCCAGGTGATCGAGTTCGTGGTCAAGCGCGTCGCGGGCCGTATTGCCGTGATCGCCGGTACGGGCGCCAACTCGACGCGTGAAGCCATCGAGCTGACCAAAAACGCCAAAAAGGCCGGCGCCGATGCCTGCCTGCTGGTGACCCCGTATTACAACAAGCCGACCCAGGAAGGCCTGTACCAGCACTTTTGCGCCATTGCCGAAGCCGTCAATATCCCGCAGATCCTCTATAACGTACCGGGTCGTACCGCGTGCGATATGAAGGCCGAGACCGTGATCCGCCTGTCCACCGTGCCGAACATCATCGGCATCAAGGAAGCTACGGGCGACCTGCAGCGCGCCAAGGACATCCTGGCCGGCGTGAGCAGCGACTTCCTGTTGTATTCCGGTGACGACGCCACCGCCGTGGAACTGATCCTGCTGGGTGGCAAAGGCAACATCTCCGTGACTGCCAACGTGGCCCCGCGCGCCATGAGCGACATGTGCGCCGCCGCCATCGCCGGCGACGCCGTGACCGCCCGTGCCATCCACGAAAAGCTGATGCCGCTCAACAAGACACTGTTTATCGAATCCAACCCTATTCCCGTGAAATGGGCGCTGACTGAAATGGGCATGATGCCGGACGGTATCCGTCTGCCGCTCACCCGTCTCAGTGAAGCCTGTCACGAACCGCTGCGACAGGCCCTGCGCCAGTCCGGCGTCCTGGTTTAATTGAGGAAGCACTACGCATGAAGCGATTGGCCGGACTTTCCGCACTTGCCTTGATTATCTCCAGCACCAGTGGCTGCGGTTGGATCTGGGGCCCGGAAGGCTACTTCCGTGACCGCGGTAGCGATTACCTGGAAGCCCAACCCACCAAACCCATGGAATTGCCGCCGGGCGTCAATGTCGCCAAGCGCCTTGACCCGTTGCTGCCGATCCCGCGCAACGTCGCCGACGACACCACCAAGGGTGAGTACGTGGTACCGCGTCCGCAGCCGATCGCGTCCGTGGCGGATGCCAGCGACTACAGCCTGCAGAAGAGCGGTGACTCCCGCTGGATCGTGGCCCAGCGCCCACCTGCCGAAGTCTGGCCGGTGGCCGTGCAGTTCTTTCAGGACAATGGTTTTCGCATCGACGAACAGCGCCCGCAGACCGGTGAGTTCACCACCGCATGGCAGCAGGGCAGCGAACTGTCGGCCACCATGGCCAAGCGTTTGCAGGCCGGCGGTGTAGCCGCCGACAGCGAAGCCCGCGTGCGTGTGCGCATCGAGCCAGGCGTACAGCGCAATACCAGTGAAGTCTACGTGGTCAGCGCCGAGCGTCCCGCCGGCAGCACGGCCAACGTTGAATTCACCAACCGCTCGGTCAATACCGGCGTCGACTCGGCACTGGTCGACGAAATGCTGGCCAGCATGAGCCGTATCTCTGAGAAGGGTGGTTCGGTATCCCTGCTCGCGGCACGCGATTACGACACCCCGAGCCGTGTCAGCCTCACCGAAGACGGCAGCGGTAACGTGGTGCTCAACCTGGGTGAAGACCTCGACCGTGCCTGGGCCAGTGTGGGTCGCGCGCTGGAGCAGGGCCCATGGCGTGTTGAAGACATCAACCGCAGCCTGGGCCTGTACTACATCAACGTGGCTGAGAAGGCCGAGCGTAAAGATGAAGAGCCCGGTTTCTTCGGCAAGCTGTTCGGCAGCCAGCCGACCAAGGAAGAGATCGAGACCCGCGCCGAGCGTTACCAGGTTCGTTTGAGCAAGGTAGGCGACGCCGTGCAAGTCACCGTCGAGAAAAACATCAATACCGTTGCGCCCGCTGAAACAGCGCGCAAAGTATTGGGCGTGATTCAGGACAACCTGGGCTGATCCGATGCGTTTTGCCGTTCTCGGCAGCGGTAGCCAAGGGAACGGCACGCTGGTCGCACATGACGACACGTATGTGCTGGTGGATTGTGGTTTCTCGTTACGGGAAACCGAGCGGCGCCTGCTGCGGCTGGGGGTTCACCCCGCACAGCTGAGCGCGATTCTGGTGACCCACGAACATGCCGACCACGTGCATGGCGTGGGTTTGCTGTCTCGGCGCTACAATCTTCCGGTCTACCTCAGTCGCGGCACCTTGCGCGGGATGCGCAAACCCATTGAACCTGCGGGTTTCCTGGCCGGTGGCGAGCAACTGCAGGTCGGTGCCCTGAGCATCGATGTCATCGCCGTGGCGCACGACGCCCAGGAGCCGACGCAGTATGTGTTCAGTGACGGTGAGCGGCGCTTCGGCGTACTCACCGACCTGGGCTCCTACTGCGCCAAGGTGCTGGACGGTTACCGGAACCTCGATGCGTTGATGATCGAGTCCAACCACTGCCGTGACCTGCTGGCCCGCGGTCATTACCCGTACTTTCTCAAGCAGCGGGTGGGCGGCGAACTGGGGCATTTGAACAACCATCAGGCGGCGTACCTGGTGTATGAGTTGGGCTGGCAAGACTTGCAACACCTGGTCCTGGCCCACCTGAGCAGCAAGAACAACCTGCCGACGCTTGCCCGGCAATGTTTTGTCGACACCCTCGGGTGCGACCCGGACTGGCTGCAACTGGCCGATCAAGATTCAGGGCTCGACTGGCGACACATCGCCTAGCCCACCATTTAGCAAGCGGAGCCCATCATGGAAAAACGTGAAGAACTCTACCGCGGCAAAGCCAAGTCGGTGTACAAGACCGACGACGCCAACCGCCTGATCCTGCTGTTTCGCAACGACACCTCGGCGTTCGACGGCAAGCGCATCGAACAGCTTGATCGCAAGGGCATGGTGAACAACAAGTTCAACGCCTTCATCATGCAGAAGCTCGAAGCGGCCGGTATCCCGACTCAATTCGACAAACTGCTGGGCGACAACGAGTGCCTGGTCAAAAAGCTCGACATGATCCCGGTGGAATGCGTCGTGCGTAACTACGCCGCCGGCAGCCTGGTCAAGCGCCTGGGCGTGGAGGAGGGCCTCAAGCTCAACCCCTACACCTTCGAACTGTTCCTGAAGGACGACGCCAAGGGTGACCCGTTCATCAATGAATCCCACGTCGTGGCGTTCGGCTGGGGCACCGCTGAGCAACTGGCTCGCATGAAGGAGTTGTCCCTCAAGGTCAATGACGTGCTGAGCAAGCTGTTCGACGACGCAGGCCTCTTGCTGGTGGACTTCAAGCTCGAATTCGGCGTGTTCCACGACGGCTCCATCGTCCTGGGCGACGAATTCAGCCCGGACGGTTGCCGCCTATGGGACAAGGACACCAAGAAAAAGATGGACAAAGACCGCTTCCGCCAAGGCCTGGGTGACGTGATCGAAGCCTACGAAGAAGTCGCCAAGCGCCTCGGCGTACCGCTTTAATCGACGCAAGCATCTGATAGCACGGAAAAAAATCGCCTCGGCGCTTTGCATCCTCGAATCATGCTGTTATGATGCGCGCCGTTGGAGAGATGCCAGAGTGGCCGAATGGGACGGATTCGAAATCCGTTGTACCTTCACCGGTACCTAGGGTTCGAATCCCTATCTCTCCGCCATACATAAAAAAGCCCCGTAGCTGAATAAGCTCCGGGGCTTTTTCGTTTGGGCGTCTTTGTAAAGGACTATCAACCTACGGTTAGCTCAAGCGCTCAGTCGCCTTCCGATACGCCTGATCATGCTCCCGCTTATTTACGGCCACCACGACGACGGTAATTTCCTGATCGACCACTTGATATACCAGCCTGTAACCGCTACTGCGTAATTTGATCTTGTAGCAGTCAGGCAGACCATGCAGGCGATTGGCTTCATTGCGGGGATTGTTCAGAATCTCCGCCAGCTTCTTCTTGAACTGCTGACGGAGGGTGTCGCCTAGTTTTTGCCATTCCTTCAATGCGCGCGCATCAAAATCAAGGCTATAGGTCATCTAAAGAAATCTTCACTCGCTGGGGCGATGCCAAGCGTTCCCGTACAGTGGCCATCAAGGCTTCATCTTCCTCCGTCATCAGCACGGGCTTGAATGGCAGCTGACCACGCTCGGCTACGTACTGCAGCGCCTGACGCATCAGCTCGGAGGGCGTGACGCCGAGCTTCTCCAATTCGAGGTAGGCGCGAGCTTTCAGGTCGTCATCAATACGAACGTTGATAGATGCCATGGGAAAGGTCCTCGTGTAATGACGTTGGTCATTACATTGGATCAGGTGCGTTCCTTTGGCAAGTCTGTCTGGACATACGGCAATCGCTTTCATTCGTTGACCCTACTTTTTATCCTTCGGTTTTGCTGACGGCTTTTTATCCGTTTCCTTAACCGTCTCTCTTGGCCTTTTCTTTGCCTCACCCTCTGTCACGTATTCCCCTGTGACCGCATCTCGATATCTCGTTGGCATATAAGCTCCCTGGCAATAGTCGCCACGTCGGCGACCCTTTTGAGGCTAGCTCAGAGGCTTACGCACACAAGCTTCACGGTGGCAATTCTCGTTACCGGGTTTTTCCGAAATAATTACTGACCCGGAACAAAAAAAGCCTGCTGAACTCAACGTTCAGCAGGCTTTGTAATGAGCGTTTTCAGGCTCTGAAAATTGTGTGGATGCCTATGCCAGTGGACACCTGTCAGACCGGCTGCGCCACCATGCGATTGCTAATGTTACGCCCCAGCACCAACACCGTGACGAAACCCACGCCCACCAGCGCCGTAGCCAGGCTCAATAACACCGAGGTGCCAAGGTGGTCGACGATCTGTCCACCAAAGAACGAGCCCAGCGCAATGATCACTTGGAACAACGCAACGAACAACGGCATGCCACGTTCCACATCCTTGGGCGCGACCACGAACATCCAGATACTGGCGCACGCCGGGAAGGCGCCGAAGGCGAAGCCCCACAACGCGATCAGCATCGTGGCGCCGATCATGCCGGTGGCGAAGTAGGGGAACAGGGCGGTGCTGGTGCCGATCATCAGCGCGACCAGCAGCAAGGTGTGACGTACGCTGCGGTTGGCGGCGAAACCGGCAAAGATGTTACCCGCGACCCCGGCCACGCCAAACATCAGCAACAGCGAACCGATCGTCGGCCCGTCGAAGCCGGCGCTGTTCTTGAAGAACGGCGCGACATAGGTGTACGCGGCAAAGTGCGCAAGGCCGATCAGCAATACGGCGATCAGTCCGACCCTGGCACGTGGGTTGATAAACAGCGCCGGCAGGTCACTGACCAGAATGGCCTTCTCCGGGTAGAGTCGGGGCAACAGGAAGACCTGCGCCAGCAGGACCGGTATGCCCAGCACCGCCGTGACCAGGAAGGTCATGCGCCAGCCCATCAAGCCACTCAGCCAGGTGCCGACGGGTACGCCCAGTACGGTGGCGAGGGTCACGCCCATCATGATGATCGAGGTGGCTTTGGCGACGTCCACGCCCCTGGGGGCCAGGCGGCCGCTGAGGGCGATGGCCGTCGCCCAGAAACCGCCAATGCTGATGCCCAGCAACACGCGGCCGAACAGCAGCAGGCTGAAGTCACTGGCGAAGGCCACGACCAGGTTGGCGATGATCATCACCAGCGTCAGGCCGATCAGCAGATAGCGGCGATCCATCTTGCCGATGACCACAGACAGCAGCGGCGCGGCGAGGGCGGCCATGATGCCCGGCAGGGTCACCATCAGGCCCGCGTGGCCGGCGCTGATGCCGAGGTCGCTGGCAACGTCGTTGAGCACGCCCACCGGCAGAAACTCGCTGGTCACCAGAGCAAAGGCGCCCACGGCGACCGAGAGAATTGCCAGCCACTGCTGTTTGACACTCTGTTGGTTATGTTCGGGAAGGCCGCGAGGGGCCTGGGTGGCGCTTGGCATGGAGTCAGGTTCCGGGGTGAACGTCGCCTGAAGCCAGGCGAAGGGGAGGGAATTTGGAGCCGATTATAGAAACCTGTTGTGGTAATTGAGCAGGCGCTCGGTTCGATAGTAATCATCAGTGCAATCGATGCGTCTGGATTCAGTCGTTACGCAGGCTACAAACGTGCCCTTGAGTGTCGCGCTGCTTGAACAGACAAAGCGCTTCGCTCTACGGGCTTTTTCGTACCTTCGATTTCACGCATTTTTTACCGGCCGAATCAGGCTCCCGGCCGGAATTCCAAACATTTCATGCAGTTTCCAAATCATTGGCAAAGTAAGTGCGCGTTTTCCATTAAGCACTTCATAGACCCGGTTTTGACGGCCAATGGCGGGCACCAGATCTGCTGGCGAAAGACCAGACTGTTCCATTCTGAAACGAATGGCGTCGACGGGGGTGGGCAGGTCAATCGGGAAGTGCTTGGCCTCATAGGCTTCAATCAGGGTGATCATCACGTCGAAGTAATCACCTTCTGGCGTACCGGGTTCCGGTTCGTCATCGAACAGCGGCGAGACTGACTTCAGTGCGTCTTTATAGTCTTGCTCGGTATGGATGGGGCGGATATTCATGGGTTACTCCGTTTCAACGGTGTCGGCGTCAATCGCGTCGTACTGCTTATGCGTACCGACGAACTTGATGTAGAGAGCGCCGTAGCGATAGGCCACTGCGACCACGAGCCGATAGTCGTTGTCTTTTATATTGAAGACGACTCTGCGGCTCTTGAGGACGCTTGCATGACGAAACTGTTCCTTGATGTCAGCCGGGGTGGACCAATCGGCATTTTTTGCCTCATCTATCCAGGCCAGTAGCGATTGCTCGGCGTCCGGGTACTTGCGCCAAAAGGTTTTGAGTTGGCTGATCGCGATGATTCTCATGAGGAAATCCTAGTCCCACGATGGGACTTATGCAAGCTCGTATTATTGGTGACGGTTGTTTCCGGGTAGCCGCCTTAGGTCAGAAAAGGTTTTGCCGCATAAGAAATCTCCGTTGTAACGGTGAAGGAATACGTTCCGAACCCAGTATTGCCCTCAAGTAGCTTTTTGCTCGTCAACAGGTCAAATAACTCCCTGATATTCATGACAATTAATTTCCCTTCCACCTACGCTCTAAAGTCCCGCCTGCGCAGGCCGAAACCCTCTCATACGACGTCATATCCCCAATACGAGATCTCCCCGAAATGTCCCTTCGCAACCTGTCCATCGCTCGCCGTGCGGGTCTGGGTTTTGCCTTGATCGCTTTGCTCGTGGCCCTGCTGGGTTTTTTTGCGCTGTCGAACATGGCAAGCATTCGCGCCAGTGCGGTGCAGGTTGAAAGCGGGCTGGTGCCCAAGATGCGGCTGGTGGCGGACATTCGCGAAATCATGCTGCGCATTCGGACGATCTCGTTGCGCATGGCGCTGGACCCGAATCCGGCCAGCATCCCGCAATACCGCAGCCAGATGGACACCCGCAGCCAGGACCTGACCAAACGGCTGGGCGAACTCGATGCGGTCATCGATACCCCGCAAGTGCGCGCGCTCTACGATCAATTCCAGGGTTCGCTGCGTCAGTACCAACAGGGGCTGGCTCAATCCTTCGTGCTTGCCGACAAGCAGCAGGTTACCGAGCTGAACAAGTTGCTGCTGGTGGACATGAAAACCGTGATCGATGGCTCCGGTGCGCAGCTCAATGCACTGGCTGACTACTACAACGCGCAGATCAACCAGCAGGGCCAACTGGCCGAGTCGCAGTACAGCCGCTCGCGCACCATGGTGTTTGGCTTCGTACTCCTGGCCGCGTTGAGCACCGTGGCGCTGGCCTGGTTGCTGACGCGCAGCATTGTCGGCCCGCTGAGCCATGCGGTGCGGGCTGCCGAAAACGTGGCTCAAGGCGACCTGACCCAGACGGTGGACGTTACCGGTGATGACGAAGTGACGCGTCTGCTGGTTGCACTCAAGAGCATGCAGGCCAACCTGCGCGGGACCTTGCAGCTGATCCGCCAGTCAGCGGGGCAGATGGCCTCATCCGCCACTGACCTCAATGGCATCACTGATCAAAGCAGCCGCAACCTGCAAAAGCAGACCGCCGAAATCGAGCAGGCCGCTACCGCCGTCAATGAGATGACGTCCGCGGCGGACGAAGTGGCGCGCAACGCAGTGTCCACCTCCGAGTCCACGCGTATATCCAATGAAACGGCGCGCGAAGGCCAGCATCGCGTTGGCGAAACCGTCAGCGCCATCCAGGCTCTGAGCACGAACATAGGTGAGACTTCGACGCTGGTGCAGAACCTCGCCGAACAATCGCGTGATATCGGCAAGGTGCTCGACGTGATTCGCTCCATTGCCGAACAGACCAACCTGCTGGCCCTCAATGCCGCCATCGAGGCTGCGCGGGCCGGTGAGTCCGGGCGCGGCTTTGCGGTCGTTGCCGATGAAGTGCGCGCGCTGGCGCATCGTACCCAGCAATCCACCCTGGAAATCGACCAGATGGTCACAGCGATGCGCACAGGCTCGGATCACGCGCTGACCTCAATGCAGTCGAGTACCCAGCGCGCCACCGATACCCTGGCCTTGGCCGAAGGGGCGGGTGGCGCGTTGAGCCAGATCACCGACTCCATCGACCAGATCCATCAACGCAACCTGGTGATTGCCAGCGCCGCGGAAGAACAGGCGCAAGTGGCCAAGGAAGTCGACCGCAACATCGTCAACATTCGCGACTTGTCTGCCCAATCCTCATCCGGCGCCGGGCAGATCAATGGATCGAGTCGCGAACTGGCCCAGTTGGCGGCTTCGCTGAACGAGGCGGTGGCGCGGTTCCAGCTGTAATCAGCGGCGCTAGGACTTTGCTTCCAGGCCCTGGCGAATCTTCTCAAGCAGCTCATCGATGTGAAACGGCTTGGTGATCAGGTCCATGCCTTCACCCAGGAAGTTTTGTCGATTGGCTGCATTCTCGGCGTAGCCGGTCATGAACAGGATCGGCAAATCGTTGCGCAGGCCACGGGCGAAGTCGGCCAATTCACGGCCGGTCATGTAGGGCAGGCCGACATCGGTGAGCAGCAGGTTAATCGTCACGTCGGTCTTCAAGCTAGCGATCGCTTCGTCACCGTCGGCTGCCAGGCTGCAGCGGTAACCGGCGTCTGCCAGCACTTCGGCGACAAAGCTGCGCACCGAGGGCATGTCTTCGACGATCAATATGTGCTCACCGTTGCTTTTGCCTGGCTTCGCCAGCGTCCTGGTGGCCACCGAAGCGGGACCCTCGGCCGCCGGGAGCATGATTGTCACTTCGGTGCCTTGGCGGGTGACGCTGCGGATCTGCGCATCACCGCCGGACTGGCGTGCGAAACCGTAGATGGTCGACAGGCCCAGGCCGGTGCCCTGACCTACGGGTTTGGTGGTGAAGAAGGGATCGAACACCTTGTCGATGACGCTGTGCTCGATGCCCACGCCGTTATCACGTACCGACAGCGCGATGTAGGGGCCGTTTTCCAGCTTGAGGTTGCCGTTGGAGTAGGCCGGGTAAGTGGTCACCCAGATGTTGCCGCCTTTGGGCAATGCATCGCGGGCGTTGATCACCAGGTTCAGCACCGCGCTTTCCAGTTGGATCGGGTCGACCATCGCCACGGCAGAGTTGTTGGTCAGCTCCAGTTTCAGGGCTATGTGTTCGCCGATGGTGCGCACCAGCAATTCTTCCAGGGAGAGGATATGCGCGTTGATGTCGATCGGCCGCGTGTCCAGCGGCTGCTGGCGGGCGAACGCGAGCAGGCGGTTGGTCAGGCCGGCGGCGCTCAGGGCTGAACTGAGCGCGGCGTCGGCATAGCCCAGGACCTTGTCGGTGCGCTGGCTTTCGATGCGCTTCTTGATCAGCTCCAGACTGGTGATGATACCGGTGAGCAAATTGTTGAAGTCATGGGCGATGCCACCGGTGAGTTTGCCCAGGGCATCCATTTTCTGCGCCTGCAGCAGTTGCGCTTCAGTGCGTGCCAGGCGGGTCGCCGCGTTGGCCAGTTCGGCCTGCTGGTGGCGCTCGCGATGACGGTGTTCAGTGACGTCCTCGACAAATACCAGGCTCAGCTCGGCACGGTCATAGGGCGAAATCTGCCATTCGGTTTCGCGCAATTGACCGTCGACTTTCATCTGCAAGGTGCCTTTCCAGCGTTCACCGGCCGCCAGGCGCAGGCACAGTTCCTGGATGACCGCATACTGGTCGCCGGCGAAGCATTCAAGCAGCGCATCGGGGTTGAGGTTGTCGTGAATCAACTGGGCGAACGCATGGTTGCATTCGTGGACCTTCAGTTGCGCGTCGATCACGGCAATCGGCGCGCTGATGTTAAAGAAGATCTCTCGAAAACGTGCCTCGCTTTCCCGCAGCGCGTATTCGGTGTCGCGCACACGCAAAAGGGTGCGCAGGGTCGCAAGCAGGACCTCGGGGTCGATCGGGTGGATCAGGTAGGCGTCAGCCCCGGCGTCGAGGCCGGTGATGATGTCGCCGGTCTCGATGGAGGCCGCCGAAACATGCACCACGGGCAGCAAGGCCGTGTTCGGGTCGGTGCGCAAACGGCGCACGATATCGAAGCCGCTCATGTCGGGCAGGTTGACGTCGAGGATCAGCGCATCGATTTTTCCAGTGGCGATCAGGTCCAGCCCGTCCTGGCCCGTGCCGGCTTCAAGCACCTGGTAGTGATGGCGTTCGAGGCGCCGGCGCAGGGCGTAGCGCGTGGCGGCATTGTCGTCGACGATCAGCAGTTGGATATCACGTTTCATCGACGTTCTCGCTGGAGATGGACAGAGGAATAACCACAAAGAACAGCGAGCCCACGCCGGGCGTGCTTTCAACGCCTACCCGGCCACCCAGCAACTCGGCGAAACGCTTGCACAACGACAAGCCCAGGCCCGTGCCGCGCAGGCGTTTCTGCAACGGTGAGTCAATCTGGGAAAAGTCCTCGAACAGGTTGTTGTGCAACTCGGCGGGTATGCCCAGGCCGGTGTCCTGCACCGCAAAACGGATCTCGTGTTCGCTCTCCATGCGCGCCGACACCCGCACTTCACCTTGCAGGGTGAATTTAAGCGCATTGGAAATAAAGTTGCGCAGTATCTGCGCGAGTTTCTTGTCATCGGTGTAGAGCTTGGGCAAGCCGGAAGGCTTCTCGAAGATCAGGTCGACCGATGATGCGTCGACAATCGGGCGGAACATCCCGCGCAACGCCGAGAACAGGTCGAACATATCGAACCAGCCCGGGGAAATAGTGATACGCCCGGCCTCGATCTTGGCCAGGTCGAGCAAGTCGTCGACCATCTCGCGCAATTCGCGCGCCGAGGTGCGGATGAACCCCACCTGAGTGTGTTGCTCCGGGCTCAACGGGCCGTCCAGCTCGTCGGCAAGCAGGCTGGTGATGCTCAGGATCGAGCCCAGGGGTGTGCGGAACTCGTGGCTCATATACGACAGGAAACGACTCTTGAGGTCTGACGCCTGGCGCAGTTGATCGGCTTGCATGTCCAGCTCGGCATACAGCGCCAGCACGCCCTGGTTGGTTTCATCCAATTCCGTGCGCAAGGCATCCGCTTCTTGGCGTAGGCGTTGGATTTCAGCGGCGAGCGAGGCAGTGGTTTCAGCCATCGATGGCCTCCAGGGCAATCACGAAGACGGTAACGTCATCCCGGCCGCGGCAGAAGTCACGGTGCAGGATGGCAGCGATCAGGGCAGGGTGGCGGTGGACGAGCCCTGGGTAGTCCGAAAGGTTCCAGCGTGATTGCAGGCCGTCGCTGTAAAGGATCAGCAACTGATTGGCCACCTGAGCATAGTCGAAGGGTTGAGCCTTGCGAAACTGCACGCCGATGATACCGGGGTGGGACGCCAGGCCGCGCGACTTGTCGGGCCCGATCAGGCTTCCGCCGATATTGCCCACGCCGGTGAAGCGGAGCGTGTCGGCCACGGCATCGTACTGTGCCACCGCCATGGCGGCACCCCGGGTACCGTTCATGCCGACGTGCATGTCGTTCATCAAGGCCGTCGAATCCACGAAGGCGCTCTGTGCAAACACCGCTTCTCCCGCTCGGGCTGCCTGCTCGGCATATTCGCCATGGCCGAGGCCGTCGGCCATCATCACACTGAAGCGCCCAGGCTCGATTGCCAGGTGCCAGGCATCACCGCAGTGAGGATCGTTATGCAGCGAGTGCTGGCTGACGCCATAGCGTATATCCCTGGTCGTCACGGCGCGCGGTGTCAGCCTGGCCAGTATCGCCGCGCCGCGCTGATCGGCATGTGCATCGAACACCTGCGCCAGGCGTGATATTGCTCCAAGCCCGATACCTTGGGTACCTCCGGTGGAGAAGCCGTCGACCAGCCCGCTGTTGATATCAAAGCCTTGCCCACGGTCGATGGCGATCATCTCGACGCCGCCGTTGCCGGTGGCGCGCAGGTGCAATTCACCGTGGGTAGCATGTTTGAGGATGTTGCTGGCGAGCTCGGTGGCGACCAGCGCCACTCGCCCCGCATCGGTCTCATCGAAGCCCAATGATTGGGAAAACTGCTGGGCCGTGCGCCGGGCGTGGCCGATCTGGCTGGTATCTTCAATCAGGAGTACTTGCGTGAGCGCGCTGGGAATATTCAGGCCCATCGGGTGATCGTCACGCGGGTACCCTTGCCAGGCTCGGTGTCCAGTTCAAACTCATCCACCAGGCGCTTGGCGCCGGTGAGCCCCAGGCCAAGGCCGCTGCCGGAGGTCCAGCCGTCGGTCATCGCCAGCTTGAGGTCGGGAATGCCCGGCCCTTCGTCGCGAAACGTCAGGCGTACACCGGGGCGGTGGTCTTTCTCGATCACAGCCCAGTCCATATAACCACCGCCGCCATAGACCACGGTGTTACGCGCCAACTCACTGACCGCCGTGACCAGTTTGGTCAGGTCGATCAGGCGCATGCCGCAGTCCTGGGCCAGTTTGCGTACCAATTGTCGAGCCAGCACAACGTCCTGTTCTATCAGCACAGGGTGTGTGCCGCTGCTGGCTTGGCTCATGAGTGTTCTACCCGGTCACGCAGCAGCTTCATGCCGCGCTCGACGTTGAGTGCGGTCGCGACGCCGGGCAGGGTCATGCCCAACTCCACCAAGGTGATGGCGACCGCGGGCTGCATGCCCACCAATACGGTTTGTGCATCCATGATCCGGGACAGCCCGGAGATGGTGCCGATCATGCGGCCAATGAAGGAGTCGACCATGTCCAGCGCCGAGATATCGATGAGCACGCCGCGCGCCGAGGTACGGCTGATACGCTCGGACAGGTCGTCCTGCAAGGTCAGCGCGAGTTGGTCGTGCATGTCCACCTGGATGGTCACGAGCAAAAACTCGCCCATCTGCAAAATAGGGATGCGTTCCATGCTTAGACAGCCTTGGTAATGTTGACGCCCAGGCGTTTGAGCGCCAAGGCCAATGCATCGGCGAGGTTGGCCTTGGTCACCACGCCCTGAAGGTCCAGACCCAGGTGCACGATGGTCTGGGCGATCTGCGGACGCACGCCGCTGATGATGCAGTCAGCGCCCATCAAGCGGATGGCGGTGACGGTTTTCAGCAGATGCTGCGCGACCAGGGTATCGACGGTCGGCACGCCGGTGATGTCGATGATGGCGATTTCCGCGCCGGTGTCGACGATGCGTTGCAGCAGCGATTCCATCACGACCTGGGTGCGTTGCGAATCCAGGGTGCCGATCATCGGCAGGGCCAGTACGCCATCCCACAGCTTGACCACCGGGGTGGAGAGTTCCAGCAGTTCTTCCTGCTGGCGCTTGATTACCGACTCCCGGGATTTCTGAAAGGTACGGATGGTGTGCATGCCCAGCGCATCGAGCAGTTCGGAGATTTCCCAGAGCTGTTCGCCCAGTTGCGCCGGTTGCTCGGCGTATTCGCGCTGCAGCAATGCGAACAGTGGTCCCTTGAGAGCGAAGATAAAGCTGGCGGTCTGTTGCGAGTCCTGTCCGGCGAGGGCACGGCTGTGGGACAGTTTCTCCAGGAATACTCGGGTTTCCGCCCAGTTTTCGTGGTGGGTATTTTGCGAACCGCCTTGTTGCAACGCGGCGCTCAGCAGCCCGAGGAATTCACGGGTCTGCTGTTTGACATCGTCGCCTTTGACGTTACGCGTCGCACCCGAAGCCTCAAGGCTGGTATTCCATTCCTCAAGGAGAGCGATACGATTTTCATGCAGTGCCTGGATTGTGTTCGTTTGCAGAGTTGCCACGGGTGACCTCCTTGAGTGCCTTGGATAAGCTGCACGCAATTTATACTAATTTTAAGGATTTAGAAGTATTTCGCGGGCGTTTCCTGCCGAAGTTAGGCAGGTTTCGGCTGCGCCGTACGCTTCGGTCAATGCGGATCAGTCTGAAGCCGCGCCGCGTAGCCTTGCCCGGCATAAACACGCCCAAGGTCATGTGTAGCAAGGTTATTAGCGCCAACCGCTCCCGGCACACATGGCGCCCTATCCGCTCCCATACGATAATGTCCGCCACCTCGACCACCCTGGTTTCCCTGCCGTGATCATCAACTTCGACCTCAACGACCTCCAAGCCTTCCGCGCCGTGGTAGACAAGGGCAGTTTTCGCGGCGCCGCCGAGGCCATCCGGATCTCGCAACCGGCCCTCAGCCGGCGCATCGAAAAGCTCGAGACCGCCCTGGATGTGAAACTCTTCGAACGCACCACCCGGCGCGTCAGCCTGACCATGGTCGGCCGCGCTTTCCTGCCGAAAGTCGAACGCATGCTGGACGACCTCGATGTCGCGTTGATGGGCATCAGCAACGTCGCGTCCACGCGCATGGGCAATGTCACCATCGCCTGCGTGCCGTCGACCGCGTATTACTTCATGCCCCACGTGATCTCCGAATTCCATAAGCTGTATCCAAAGATTCGCCTGCGCGTGCTGGACGCCAGTGCCGGCGAGGTGTGCCATGCGGTGGCAAGTGGCGAGGCGGATTTCGGCGTGAGCTTCAGCGGCAGCCTGGCCGATGAAGTCGAGTTCGAACTGTTGCTGCAGGAACGCTATGTACTGGCCTGTCGCCGCGACCACCCGCTTGCCCAGCGTGACAGCGTGACCTGGGCCGAAGCCTATGAGCATGACTACATCACCGTGGACAAGACCTCCGGCAACCGCTTCCTGCTGGACCAGGCGTTGCGCGGCGTGCGCGTGAAAAAGCCGAGTATCTGCGAGACGCACCACGTGACCACGATGATCGGGCTGGTGGAAGCGGGGCTTGGGGTTGCCATGGTGCCATCGATTGCGATGCCGGCGGGTGAGCACCCGATTCTGGTGAGTGTGCCGCTGGTGGAGCCCCATGTAATGCGTAACGTGGGCTTGATAAAACGCCGCGGGCGGACCTTGCCGCCAGCGGCGCTGGAGTTGGAGCGGTTGGTGCGCGAGATGCCGTTTCGGTCAGCGTGACACCGAGTCCAGGCCGGTGGATTGCACCACCGGTTGCGCCTCGGGTGACGCCAGAAATTGCAGCAGCGCCCTGGCTCGGTCCGGGTGTTCGGCGTTCACCGGAATGCCGGCCGCAAAACGCGTCACCGATTGCACATCTTCCGGGATCTTGCCGACGTAGGTCACGCCCGGCACCGGCAACAACTCCGCGACCTGCTGCAGGCCCACTTCGTAGTCACCCTTGGCAACCTGCTCGGCCACCGGGAGGCGTTCGATCATGGTGCCTTTGGCCGGCATGCCGAGCTTCTTGAATAACTCTTTCTCGACATACACACCGCTGGCGCTGTCCGAATACGCGATGGACTTGGCGTTGCTCAGCACGGCTTTAAGTTCCGCGTCAGTGCCGATGGCAGGTTTTGCCGCGCCTTCCTTTACCACCAGGCCGATGCGCGAGTCCGCCAGTTCCACGCGGGAGGCGGGGTCGACCTTGCCTTGTTTGATCAAATCATCCAGTGCGTAGCCAACCATGATCACCACGTCGGCGTGTTCGCCACGGGCCAGGCGGTTGGGGATCGCTTCCGGCGCCTTGCCCATTGACGGGCCGAGGAGGGTGTGGAGGGTGTCGCCGCTTTTATGGGCGTATTGCGGGCCGAGCAATTTATACGCGGCGGTGAAGCCACCGGAAGTCATCACGGTGAGCTGTTCGGCCTGGGCCGTCAGCGCGATGGCGCCAAGGGCCAGCGCGACGAGGGTATTGAACAGCGGCTTCATTGCACCGCCCCCTGCATCACCTGCCCACGGGCATTGGCGCGACGGTACAGCGCCAGGGTCGAGCACAGCGCGCACAGGGCGGCGAACATCATCCAGTAGGCCGGCGAGGCCTTGTCTTCGGTGATATGGATGAACCAGGTGGAGATCGCCGGCGTGAAGCCGCCGAATATCGCCGTCGCCAGGCTATAAGCCAGGGAGAAGCCCGCCACACGGACTTCCACCGGCATGATTTCGGTGAGGGCCGGGATCATCGCGCCGTTGTACATGCCATAGAGGAACGAGAACCAGAGCAGGGTTTCCAGCATATGGCTGAAGCTCGGCGCATTCACTACGTAGGACAAGGCCGGATATGCGGTGAGAACGGTCAGCACGGTCATGGCGACCAATACCGGCTTACGGCCGAAACGGTCGCTCAAGGTGCCGCCGATCGGCAGCCAGACAAAGTTCGACACGGCCACCAGCAAGGTCACCAGCAGCGCATCGGAGGTACTCAGATGCAGGACAGTCCTGCCGAAGGTCGGCGCGTAGACGGTGATCAGGTAGAACGCCGTCGTGGTCATCGCCACCATCAGCATGCCGCCGATCACCATGGTCCAGTTTTTCACCAGAGTAGCCATCACCTCGCGCATGGTCGGGCGATGCTTGCGGTTGGCGAACTCTTCGGTTTCCTGCAGGTTGCGACGCAGGATAAAGATGAACGGGATGATCACGCAGCCGAGGGCGAACGGAATGCGCCAGCCCCAATCGGCCACCACGGCCGGGTCCATCCACACGTTCAGGCCATACCCCAGCGCGGCGGCGACCACGATGGAGATCTGCTGGCTGCCCGATTGCCAGCTGGTGTAGAACCCTTTGCGGCCCGGCGTGGCCATTTCCGACAGGTACACCGACACACCGCCCAGCTCCGCGCCGGCCGAGAAACCCTGCAACAGGCGGCCCAGCAGCACCAGCAACGGCGCCCACAAACCAATGGTGTGATAACCGGGCACCAGCACGATCAGCAGCGTGCCGCTGGCCATGATCGCCAAGGTCACGATCAGCCCTTTGCGGCGGCCAACGTCATCGATGTAGGCCCCCAGGATGATCGCGCCCAAGGGGCGCATCAGGAAGCCCGCGCCGAACACGGCGAAGGTCATCATTAATGACGCAAACTCATTAGCGGCTGGGAAGAACGCGGCAGCGATGTAGGTGGCATAAAAGCCGAATAGGAAGAAGTCAAACTGTTCGAGGAAGTTGCCCGAAGTAACGCGAAATACCGCGCCAACTTTCGAACTGGCAGCGTGGGGCCGGGTAGGGCTAGTCATGGTCTTGTGTCTCCAGCGTTCTTTTTGAAGTGCTTGTTTCGCTTAAGACCTGGGATAGTGGCTGACACATTTAGAAATGATAAGTGACAAATTTGGATTGATTAATGTTTTTTAGCTATCAATGCGTCGCACGGACAAAAAGCTGATCGCTCCTTTATTCAATGATGGGAAACTATTTGACATATTTGATTTGTGATCACATATTGAGGCCATAAGAACGACAACACAGGTTTTGCCTCATGACAGATGGACCGCTCCTCCTGCCCACCCTGCGTCAGGTTTCCCGCGATACCTTGCAAGACCAGGTCTATCGCCAGATCCGCGAAGCGCTGATGAGTGGCCGCTTCCAGCCGGGCCAGAAGCTCACCATCCGCGGCCTCGCCGAAGCCCTCGGTTCCAGCCCGATGCCCGTGCGCGAAGCGCTGCAACGCCTCAGCGCTGAAAACGCGTTTGAAGTCACCGAGACCTCCCGTCTGCGCGTACGCCTGATGACGGTCGAGCGCCTGCGCGAAATTCGCGATGCACGGGTCGCCCTCGAAGGGCTGCTGGCCGAAAAGGCCGTGCTGCTCCTGCAAACAGCTGACCTCGACGAAATCACCGACCTCTGCCGGCAGATGCAGCACGCCGCCGACGAGGTGGACGTGTCTCGCTATCTCTGGACCAACTTTGCTTTTCACCGGCGCATTTACGCGGTGGCCCAGGCCGAGTTGACCATGGCGGCCGTGGAAAACTTCTGGCTGCACATGGGCCCGTGCTTTGCGCTGGTCGCCCCGGATAAAGCTCACCTGCAACGGTCGATGGAAGCGCACACGCGCATCGTCGACGCCCTGGCCGCCCGTGATGGCGCCGGCGCGCGTGCAGCGGTGACCGACGACATCATGCAGGCCGCCGATTCCCTGGCGCGCCTGCTCGTCAAGAGCGACCGTAAGCGGTCGTCTGTTTCAGGAGGTAAACGTGCATGAATGTCCTACAGCGGCTGCAGCCCTATCCTGGGTTACGTGTGTTGATTTCCGGCGGGGCTGCCGGTATCGGTGAAGTGCTGGCGGCGGCGTATCTGGAAGCCGGTGCCCAGGTGCATGTGTGTGATGTGAGCGAGCCGGCCCTGGCCGCGTTTCGCGACAAATATCCAGGCACCGTCGCCACCCGCGCCGACGTCAGCGATGCCGCGCAGATCGAAGCGGTGTTCACCGTGCAGCGAGAACAGTTCGGCGGCCTCGATGTGCTGGTCAACAACGCCGGAATCGCCGGGCCCACCGGCGGTATCGATGTGATCAGCGACGCCGAGTGGCAAGCCACCATCGATATCAATCTCACCGCGCAATACCGCTTTGCCCATCACGCGGTGCCGATGCTCAAGCAATCGTCCCACGGCCATCTGCTGCATATCGCCTCGGTGGCGGGGCGCTTGGGCTACGCCTGGCGCACCCCGTATGCGGCGACCAAATGGGCGATTGTCGGCTTGATGAAATCCCTGGCTTCGGAGTTGGGCGAGAGCGACATCCGTGTCAACGCCCTGCTGCCCGGCATCGTCGAAGGCCCGCGCATGGATGGCGTGATCCGCGCCCGTGCCGAACAGGTCGGCGTGCCCGAAGCCGAGATGCGCCAGGAGTACCTCGACAAGATTTCCCTGAAACGCATGGTCACCGCCGAAGACGTGGCCGCCATGGCCCTGTTCCTCTGTTCGCCCGCCGCCCGCAACGTGACCGGCCAGGCGATCAGCGTCGACGGTAACGTCGAGTACCTGTAAGCCACGCAAGACCCATTGCGCTGTACCCAGGATTTTTTTCATAAGAATAAAAGTCGGAGATTCGTCATGTCCAAAAATCGTCCTGTCATCATCACCTGCGCCGTCACCGGTGCGATTCATACGCCGTCAATGTCGCCGCATTTACCGATCACCGCGCAGGAAATTACCGATGCCGCCCTCGGCGCCGCGCAAGCTGGCGCGGCGATTGTCCACCTGCATGCCCGTGACCCCATCGATGGCCGCCCGAGCCAGGACCCGGCGCTGTTCGCGCAATTTTTGCCACAGATCAAGGCCGCCAGCGACGTGGTGATCAACATCACCACCGGCGGCGCACCGACCATGGGCGTGGAAGAGCGCCTGCAGCCGGTGATGCAGTTCAAGCCGGAATTGGCCTCGCTGAATATGGGATCGATGAACTTCGGCCTGTACGAAATGCTCAACCGCTTCACCGAGTTCAAGCACGACTGGGAGCGTCCGTACCTGGAAGAAAGTGACGACCGGATCTTTCGCAACACCTTCCGCGACATCACCCATATCCTCAATGCCTGCGCCGAGAACCGTACCCGTTTTGAAATCGAGTGCTACGACATTGGCCACTTGTACACCGCCGCGCACTTCCTGGAGCGCGGCCTGCTCAAGCCGCCGTTGTTTATCCAATCGGTGTTCGGCCTGCGCGGCGGCATCGGCGGGCATCCGGAAGACCTGGCACATATGCGACGCACCGCCGACCGCCTGTTTGGCGACGACTATGTGTGGTCGATCCTCGGCGCCGGCCGTGGGCAAATTCCGCTGGCGACCATGGGCCTGTCCATGGGCAGCAACGCACGGGTCGGCCTGGAAGATTCGTTGTGGGATGGCCCGGGCAAGCTGGCGGCGTCGAACGCCGACCAGGTGCGGCGCATTCGCACGGTGATCGAGGCGCTGGGGCAGCGCGTTGCCACACCGGACGAAGCGCGGGAAATCCTCGGGCTCAAAGGGCGCGATCAGGTCAACTTTTAACCACAAGAGGCCGTGCCGTGGGCGCGGCCTGAATCCCGCACAACAACAATAAGGGGATCACCATGCGTATCGAAGTGCTTGTCGACGTCAAAACCACCCTGGGCGAAGGCCCGGTGTGGGACGTCGAGCAACAACGCTTGTACTGGATCGACAGTGCCGACGGCCGCATCCTGCGCTGCACCGACGACGGCCGAGAGCTGCGCGCCTGGGAGGTGGGCCAGAAAATCGGCTCCATGGCCCTGCGCCACAGTGGTGACAGCGCCATCGTCGCCCTGCAGAACGGCGTGCACACCCTCGACCTCAAAAGCGGCGACCTCAACCTGGTCATCGACCCGGAATCGCACCTGCCAGGCAACCGCCTCAACGACGGCAAGGTCGACCGCCAGGGCCGCTTTGTGTTCGGCTCGATGGACACCTCGGAGGACAGCGCCAGCGCCAGGCTTTACCGCCTGGACGCCGACCTGAGCCTGCACACTCTGGACGAAGGCATCATCGTGTCGAACGGCCCGTGCTGGAGCCCGTCGGGAGACACCTTCTACTTCTGCGACACCTGGTCCGGCGAGATCTGGGCCTACGACTACGACCTCGCTACCGGCAACGTGAGCCACCGCCGCACCTTTGCCAAGGTCGATACCCGCGAGGGTGGCGCCGCCGACGGCTGCACCGTGGACGCCGAAGGTTGCCTGTGGCAGGCGCTGGTCTACGCCGGAAAGCTGGTGCGCTACACCCCTGACGGCCAGGTCGACCGCATCATCGCGATGCCGGTGAAGAAGGTCACCAGCCTGACCTTTGGCGGGCCGAACCTCGACACCCTGTTTGTGACGTCGATGGCCAAGCCGCCGCTGCCGCGTTTTCCGGCGGACGGCCAGCAGCGCGGCGCGCTGTTCGCCATCACCGGGTTAGGCGTGCAAGGAATAGCTGAGCGACGGTTCGCCAGCTAGCGCGTTTTTTTCAATAAGGCATATTCCTTCGCAACCTTGCGTCAGTGCGCGCCCTCGCGCGCCTGGAGAGGCTCATGGCAACTTTAAAAAAAGCGTCGCTACGCAGCATTCACCGGCATTCCTGGGTATCGCTGCTGGTCTGCTGGATGATCTGGATCCTCAACGCCTACGACCGTGAGATCGTGTTGCGCCTGGGGCCGACCATCTCCAAGCATTTCGATTTGTCCGCCGACCAATGGGGCACCGTGGCCACGGTGGTGATGCTGGCGCTGGCCCTGCTCGATATCCCCGGCTCCATGTGGAGCGACCGTTATGGCGGCGGCTGGAAACGTGCGCGCTTCCAGGTCCCGCTGGTACTCGGCTACACGGCGATCTCGTTTCTGTCCGGCTTCAAGGCCTTGAGCGGCAACCTCGCCACCTTTATTGCCCTGCGTGTGGGCGTCAACCTCGGCGCCGGCTGGGGCGAGCCGGTGGGCGTGAGCAACACCGCCGAATGGTGGCCGGTGGAGCGTCGCGGGTTTGCCCTGGGCGCGCACCATACCGGCTACCCGATCGGCGCCATGCTCAGCGGGATCGTCGCGAGTTTTGTCATCACGGTATTTGGTGAAGAGAACTGGCGCTACGTGTTCTTCTTTGCCTTCGTCGTGGCGCTGCCGCTGATGATCTTCTGGGCGCGTTATTCCACGGCCGAGCGCATTACCGCGCTGTACGTCGACATTGCCGCCAAAGGCATGACCCCGCCGGACAATGCGCCGGCCAGCCAGGTCAAGGGCGAGGCCTGGCGTACCTTTGTCGCCACCTTGCGCAACCGCAATATCGCCCTTACGGCGGGCAATACGATGCTCACCCAGGTGGTGTACATGGGCGTGAATATCGTGCTGCCGGCCTACCTCTACAACATCGCCGGGCTGTCGCTGGCCGAGTCGGCGGGCATGAGCGTGGTGTTCACCCTCACCGGGATTCTGGGGCAACTGGTGTGGCCGTCGCTGTCGGACATCATTGGCCGGCGCACCACCCTGATCATCTGCGGGCTGTGGATGGCGGCAAGTGTGGGTGCGTTCTACTTCGCCAACACCCTGACGTTGATCGTCGTGGTGCAACTGCTGTTCGGCCTGGTCGCCAACGCGGTGTGGCCGATCTACTACGCCGTGGCCTGCGATTCGGCCGAGCCGTCGGCGACGTCGACCGCCAACGGCATCATCACCACGGCGATGTTCATCGGTGGCGGCCTGGCGCCAGTGCTGATGGGCAGCCTCATCGCCATGGGCGGCGGCTGGACCACGCTGCATGGCTACACCGTATGTTTCTTCGTGATGGCCGGCTGCGCCCTGGGCGGCGCACTGCTGCAACTGTTTTCCCATCGCCCCCAGGCGCTGGCCGTGCAACTGGACTCCTAGAACAACACCGATGCGCCCCCCGGCCCGGCCGGCGGGGCGCCAAGAGGAATTGCCGATGACTATCGCCACCCCCGCCCGCGAGCCGCAGGCGCTGAATAAACTGATGTTCGTCAAGCTGATGCCCTTGTTGATCATCGCCTACATCCTGAGCTTTCTGGACCGTACCAACATCGCCCTGGCCAAGCATCACCTGGACGTCGACCTGGGCATCTCCGCCGCAGCCTACGGGCTGGGCGCGGGGCTGTTTTTCCTGACCTATGCGCTGTCGGAAATCCCCAGCAACCTGATCATGCACAAGGTGGGCGCGCGGTTCTGGATCGCGCGGATCATGGTGACCTGGGGCCTGATTTCGGCGGCGATGGCCTTTGTGCAGGGCGAGACTTCGTTTTACGTATTGCGCCTGTTGCTGGGCATTGCCGAGGCCGGTCTGTTTCCCGGGGTCATGCTCTACCTCACTTATTGGTTCAACCGTGAACAGCGGGCGCGCGCCACCGGTTATTTCCTGCTCGGCGTGTGCTTCGCCAATATCATCGGCGGCCCGGTGGGCGCAGCGTTGATGCGCATGGACGGCCTGCTCGGGTGGCACGGCTGGCAGTGGATGTTCCTGCTCGAAGGCCTCCCGGCCGTGGCGTTTGCCTGGGTCGTCTGGCGCAAACTGCCGGACCGCCCGAGCAAGGCGCCGTGGCTGTCGGCAGAGGAAGCGCGCGGGATCGAACAGCGCATTGCCCTGGAAGCCGAAGAGGGCGCGGGCGAGGGCGGCCACTCGTTGAAAAACTGGCTGACCCCACAAATCCTGCTGGCGATCTTTGTGTATTTTTGCCATCAGATCACCATTTATACCGTGATCTTTTTCCTGCCGAGCATCATCAGCAAATACGGCGAACTGAGCACCATGAGCGTTGGCTTGCTGACCTCATTGCCCTGGATCGCGGCGGCGCTCGGTGCGGTATTGATCCCGCGATTTGCCACCACGCCGGGGCGTTGTCGTCGGTTGTTGGTGACCGGCCTGCTGACCATGGCGTTGGGCCTGGGAATTGCGTCGGTGTCGGGGCCGGTCTTCAGTCTGCTGGGTTTCTGCCTGTCGGCGGTGATGTTCTTTGTGGTGCAATCGATCATCTTCCTGTACCCGGCTTCGCGCCTCAAAGGCGTTGCACTGGCGGGCGGCCTGGGGTTCGTCAACGCCTGCGGGCTGTTGGGCGGGTTTGTCGGGCCGTCGGTGATGGGCGCGATCGAGATGAGCACCGGCAACGCAATGAATGGCTTGAAAGTGATCGCGCTGGTGCTGGTGGTGGCCGCGCTGGCGGCGTTGCGCCTGCGTCAGGGGCAGGAGGCGTCTCAGACCAGCAGCGACGTGGGGAACCCCCAGGCCAGCACCAGGTAAGCCACGACCGCCGCCAGGCATAAACCGACAAAGACGCGCAGCAGTGTCCTGGCGGTGGGGTGAGTGATGAACTTGATGGCCCAGAGCAGAACCCCGCCGAGCAGGACGCTTAAGGCAAGAATGACCAGCACGGTGATGTTCCCTGTGACTTTGGAGAGCTGATTTATAATCGCAAAGCCTGCCGATGAACAGTGTGCACATAGACGCAGGCCCCCGCGCTTTCTAAACTGCGGCGTGTCTTGGAGAAGGGCAGGCGCCGATGAATCGCAATGAATTACGCAAGGCCGACATCAACCTGATGGTGGTGTTCGAAGCGCTGATGCTCGAGCGCAACGTAACGCGGGTGGCGGAGAAACTGTTTCTCGGCCAACCGACCATCAGCTCGGCCCTCAACCGCTTGCGCACCTTGTTCAACGACCCGCTGTTCATTCGCGTCGGCCACCGCATGGAACCCACCGCGCGCGCCGAGGAAATCATCCAGCACCTGTCGCCGGCCCTGGATTCGCTGTCGTCGGCCCTGAGCCTGACCCACGATTTCGACCCGTCCGTCAGCACCATGACCTTTCGCATCGGCCTCTCCGATGATGTCGAGTTCGGCCTGCTGCCGCCCTTGCTGCGCGCCCTGCGCCAGGAAGCGCCGCAAGTGGTGTTCGTGGTGCAGCATGTGGACTACTGGCGCATTCCCGACCTGTTGGCATCCGGTGACATTACCGTCGGTATCACCCAGACCCGTGGCCTGCCGGCGAATGCCAAGCGCAAGCTGCTGCGCCATATCCGCCCGCGATTGCTGCGCGCCGATGCCTCGGACACGCCACTGACCCTCGACGAATATTGCTCACGGCCCCACGTACTGGTTTCCCACACCGCCAACGTGTCGGGGTTCGCCGATGAATGGCTGGCGGAAATCGGCCGCAAGCGCCATGTGGTGCTGTCGGTCCCGCAATACAGTGCACTGCCGGCCTTGCTGGCCGGCACCGACCTGATCGCCAGCCTGCCGGACTACACCGCCGAGGCCATGGCGGTGTCGGGCCAACTGTTCTGTGAGCCGTTTCCGTTCGAGACACCGACCCTGGATTTGTCCATGGTCTGGCTCAGCCATGTGGACACCGACCCGGCTGAGCGTTGGGTGCGTTCGCGGCTGGAAGCCTTCATGAGTGATCGAGGGTTGGCGACCAACGTCTGATTCACGTGGTATATCTACGCGTCTTCCTACAAAAAACTCGGAGCGATCCATGCCACACCTGCACCTGGAATACACCGCCAACCTCACAGAGTTGGCCGTCGAGAAGACCCTGTTGCGGCTCAATAACGTGCTGATGGCGTCTGGGCAGTTCGGTTCCGAGTTCGATATCAAAAGCCGTGCGATCAAGGTCGAGAGTTTCCAGGTAGGCACCTCCCTCAACCCGCGCGGGTTTATCGCGGTCAAGCTGTCGCTGCTCAGTGGACGCTCACCGCAGGTCAAGCAGCAGCTATCGCAAAGTTTGCTGGCGGCGTTGCAGGACATGGGTGACTGGCCGGTGGATATCCAGGTTCAACTCAGCGTGCAGTTGGTAGACATGGATCGCGAGTCCTACAGCAAAGTCGCCATCGGCTGAGGGCTACAACAGCCCCTGGTCCGCGCATACCTTCACCACCTGTTCACGAAACCAGGTATTGGCACTGTCCTGTTCACTGGTTTCATTCCACTGCATCTCCAGTGTGAACCCCGGCAAGCCCTGGGGCGCTTCGCAGTGGCCGAACGTCGTCGCAGGTGCCAGCAGCTTTTGCACGCGGCGCGGCAGCGTGACGACACAGTCGGTGCCGGTGATCATCTTCAAGGCCGCGCCGTAGCTGTTGGCGCGGGCGATCACCTGGCGCTTGTGGGCCTGGCGGGCTAGCCAACCGTCGATCATGTTGGTGTCGGATGTCCATGGCGTGGGGAACACATGGCGCCGCTCGACGAAGGCTTGCAGGCTCAACGCCGGCTCTTGCGGTGTCGAGCGTTTATCGAACACGCACACCAGTTCGTCCTCGAGCAGCATCTGGCTGCGCAAGTCCTTGTGGTCGCGGTGGAAGTGGGGGCCGAAGCAGATCACCAGATCAAGGCGGCCTTGGCGCAGGTCGTCGGCGGGAATCTCGGTTTCCAGTTTCTGCACATTGACGATGACCGGCAGGTTGGCGCGGTCGAAGTGTTTCAACAGGCGCGGCAGGATCAACTGTTCGAAATATTCCGGCGCGCACAGGTTGAAGGTCACGGCCTTCTGCGTCGGGTCAAAGGCTTGGCCACCGGCGTGGCACAGGTTGATGCTTTCCAGGATTTTCTGCACATGGCCGTACATGGTGGTGGCTTTGTACGTCGGCCGCATGCCCGCACGGGTGTTGATAAACAGGTCGTCTTCGAAGCTGGTGCGCAGCTTCTTCAGGCTATAGCTCACGGTGGACTGGCTGACAAACAGCGTTTCAGACACCTCGGTAACGCTGCGTTGGTCATAAACGGCGATAAACACCATCAAGTCCTGCATATCGAGCTTTCTGAGCAAGTTACTGTTTAACATCGGTTTCGTCCGTAAACCCGTTGTACCGAACTCAGTACAAGACAGCGCAAAAGCTTACGGAACGAGCGTGCCAATAGAAAGCGCTGTAGGGCGTTACCCTGTCCGCAGTGGGACAAATTATGTTTGCAACACGACGTCAGCGAATATGCCGTGCGTAATGCTGCGGGTTGAAACGCGTGACGATCAGCAGCATCACCACGATCACGGCGGTCAGCGACCACCAGGCCCACTCGAAGCTGCCCAATTGGTCGCGGATCATTCCGGCGATCAGCGGCGACAGCCCGGCAATCAGGTAACCCACGCCTTGCACGAACGCAGTGAGGCCACCGGCGCGGCGCGGGTTGTCCAGGTGATCCAGGGACAGGATCAGGCTCATCGGGAACAGGCCGCCGATGCCCAGGCCCAGCAGGCAGGGCCACAACAGCGTCAGGTGTCGAGGGCTCAGCACCAGGCCGCAGAAACCCAGGATGATCAGCACCAGCAGCACGGCAACGACACCGCGTTTATCCCGGCGTCGATTGGCGATGGCCGGTGTGACCAAGCCGGAAACGACTTCCATTGCCGTCAGAAAACCCAGCAGCAAGCCGGCGTCCTGTTCGCTCCAGCCTTGCTCCACGTAGTACGGCGCCAGCCAGGCCAGTACGCAGGTGTAGGACGCGGTGCCGAGGCCAAAAAACACGGCGAGCAGCCAGGCTCGCCGATTGCCGGAAAATGCGTCCTGCGCGCCGGTGTCGGCTTGGGGCCGCGGCGCCAGCACCGAGCGCTGCGCCAACCAGAACACCCACGCCAGCAACGCGAGCACCGCCCAGATGGCCAGGCCGGTGCGCCAACTGCCGGTCTGCGCCTGCACCAACGGTGCGAACGACGCCGCCAGCGCCGCGCCGCCCATGATCGCGGTGACATACAGCCCCATGAACAGCGAGACGTTGTCGCTGAACCGCGACTTGATCAGCGCCGGCATCAACGCCTGGATCATCGCGATCCCCACGCCGGCCGCAATGGCGCTGACGATCAGCTCCAGCGCCGAATCCAGCCACAGCCGCGACAGCGTGGCCACGCCAATCACCATCAGCGACACCGCTATGCTGCGGTGCTCGCCAAAACGCCTGGCCAAGCCCATGCCAAAGAACATCGCCAAGCCCATGGCCATCACCGGCAACATGGTCAGCAGTGCGGCGCTGCTGAAGCTCAACGGCACGTCGCCGCGAATCGATGAGAGCAGCGGCCCCACGGCGGCCATCGACGGACGCAGGTTGAGCGCGACCAGCACGACGCTGATCATCAGCCAGAGGGCGGTGGTGGGTTTGGCGTGAGCGGTCGTCATGGGCGGGCCTTGAAAGAACAAGGGGTGAATCAGGCCATGGGCGCATGCGTGGGGGCAAATGAGAAAGTCGTTGGGGCTATTGAAAAATTGCTGACTGGCTGAAACACCACCGAGCAAATATGGGAGCTGGCTTGCCTGCGATAGCGATAGGGATCTACACATTTTTGTAGTGAGCGGGCTTGACGAATCGTCGCACCGCCCGCGCTGGGCTGCGAAGCGGCCCCAAACCAGGCGAATTGGGTTTGTCTGAAACTGCGCGGTGTCTTTATTGAGGCGGCTTCGCCACCCAGCGCGGGCGGTGCGACGATTCGTCAAGCCCACTCACTACAACAGGCAAGCTTCGGTGTCAGTCAGGCCGCAGCTGATTAAAAGCCTCCATCCAAAGGCCCTGGTCGATTTCAATCAGCGTCGGCCCCGCGCGGTCAGCAGCGGCGCGCAGCGCAACGCTCAGCGACTCAACGCCCTGGATGCGTTCGGCCGCGCAGCCCAGCGCCTTGGCCGCGCCGATAAAGTCCGGCGTGTAGATGTCCACACCGACCGGTTCGATGGCGCGGTTGACCATGTATTTCTTGATCTCTTCATAGCCGTGGTTATTCCACAGCAACACGATCACCGGCGTGCGCGCTTCCACGGCGCTGGCCAGTTCCGGCAGGGTGAATTGCAGGCCGCCATCGCCGATCAGGCACACCACCGGTTGCCCATCGCCACGCCCCAGCCAGGCGCCGATGGCGGCGGGCAGGGCGTAGCCCAGGGTGCCGTAGCCGGTGGATGAGTTGAACCAGTGGCGCGGGTGGTCGAGGTTCAGGGTCAGGTTGGCGCTGTACACCGGCTGAGTGGAGTCGCCTACCCATATAGCGTTGGGCACTATTTGCAAAACGGTGTCGAGGAACAAGGAGTGCGCGCGGGCGGCGGCGTCCCAGGTGGGCGCCAGCTCGGCCCACAGGCGCGCTGCACGCGCCGCGCCCCAAGCGCTGTCGCGAGGCGGCAAGGGTGTGCTGTCCAGCTCGATCAGCAACGCTTCGGTGGCGATTTGCGCATCGGCCACCAAAGCCACGTGTGGCGGGTAGTTGCGCACGGTCTGGTCGGGGTCGATATCGATGCGCAGCAACGCGCCCGGAATCTCGAAGCCACCGGCGAAGGTGACGTCATAATCGGTTTCCGCCAACTCGGTGCCGATGGCCAGCATGACGTCCGCTTCGGCCACCAGCGCGCGGGTGGCGGCCAGGGTCTGGGTCGAGCCGATCAGCAGCGGATGACGCGAGGGCAGCATGCCTTTGGCGTTGATGGTCAGGGCCACCGGCGCGCCGAGCGCCTCGGCCAACCGGGTCAGCGCCGGCGCTGCGTCGATGGCACCGCCGCCCGCAAGGATCAAGGGTTTCCTGGCTGCCGCGAGCAACCGGCTCATCTGCTTGACCGCCGCCGGTGCCGCGCCGGCACGGGCCACCCGCACCGGTTTGCAGCCCAGCAGCGCGTCGGCATTTTCCACCAGCACATCCAGCGGAATCTCTATATGCACCGGGCGCGGTCGCCCGGCCTGGAACACCGCAAACGCCCGCGCCAGCACGCCGGGCAGCTCGGCCGCCGACATCAGGGTATGGGAGAACGCCGCCACGCCGGCCATCATCGCGCGCTGGTCCGGCAGCTCGTGCAACTTGCCGCGTCCACCGCCCAACTGGCTGCGCGACTGCACGCTGGAAATCACCAGCATCGGGATCGAATCGGCATAGGCCTGGCCCATGGCGGTGGCGATATTGGTCATGCCGGGGCCGGTGATAATGAAGCACACGCCGGGCTTGCCGCCTGCGCGCGCATAACCATCGGCCATGAACCCGGCGCCTTGTTCGTGGCGCGGTGTGACGTGACGGATGCCGGAACGGGCCAGGCCGCGATACAACTCCACGGTGTGCACGCCGGGGATGCCGAACACCTGGTCCACGCCGTAGCCTTCCAGAAGGTTGACCAGTACTTCGCCGCAGGTCGCCATAGAGGTCGCTCCTATTGTTGAATCAGGCGCTATTGGAACGGCTGGCCCGTAGCGGCAACAATCGATAAAAAGTCATACTCGCCATGTCTTCACGTCATGGCTCAGCCCTTATGAAACGCCTTCCGCCGTTGCCCGCGTTGCACACCTTCTGGGTCACGGCCCAGTGCTGCAACTTCACCCGCGCCGCCGAGCAACTGCACATCACCCAAGGCGCGGTGAGTCGGCAGATCGCCGGGCTGGAAAACCACCTGGGCTATGCGCTGTTCCACCGCCAGGCGCGCGGTTTGAGCCTGACCGAAGCAGGCCGCGAATGGTCACTGCGCGTGCACGCGGTGTTTGGCCTGATCGGCGAGGCGGTGGAGCAGATCGGCAGCCGTCGCCAGACCCTGCAACTCAAGGCCTCCACTTGCGTGATGCGCTGGTTGCTGCCGCGCCTGATGCAATGGCAGAAGGAACGCCCGGATGTGCCGGTGGAACTCACCACCACCGTGGCCCGCACCGTAGACTTTCGCCGCGAGCCATTCGATGCGGCGGTGATTTATGTGCCCATCGCCGAGCAACCGGTTGACGCCCGGCATCTGTTCGATGAGCAACTCACACCGGTTTGCGCGCCCGCGTTGCTCGATGGCTTGCGCACACCTGCCGACCTGCAGCAGCAGGTGCTGCTGCACCCTACGCGGGACGAACGGGATTGGGCGTTGTGGCTGTCGGCGGCGAACACTCGCTTGAGTGATTTGCGCCAGGGGCATCATTTCGAAACGCTGGATTTGGCCATGACCGTGGCGTCACAAGGTTCGGGCGTGGCGATTGGCGACACTGCGCTGATTGGCGAGGATGTGATGGCCGGTCGCCTGGCGACGCCGTTTGAACTGCGGGTGCCGACGGGGAAGGGGTATTACCTGGTGTGTCCGCCGGGCACCGAGCCTTCGGCCGGGCTGGAAGCTTTGATGGATTGGTTAGTGAGTCAGGCGCAACAGTCGCAGCCCTGAAGATCCAAATGTGGGTGCTGGCAAGCCAGCTCCCACAGCTTTAACCGCGTTGTGTCAGTAGCCGACGGTGAAGCGCTGGCGCGAGTGCTTGGGTGTTTCTACCTCATCAATCAACGCAATCGCATAGTCAGCAAAACTGATCCAACTGCGACCTTCACTGCTCACCAGCAAATCATCCTGGCCCACCCGGAATGTACCGGTGCGCTCGGCTTCAACGAACTCCGCCGACGGCGACAGGAAGGTCCAGTCCAGCGCATGTTCCTGGCGCAGTGCATCAAGAAACGCAGCGCCCGCGCTGGCTTCGGCTTTGTATTCGGCCGGGAAGCCCTCGCTGTCGATCACCCGACCGCCACCCGGCAGCAACAGCGAACCGGCGCCGCCCACCACCAGCAGGCGTTTTACCCCGGCTTTCTTTACCGGCCCGAGCACGGCACTGGCGGGCAGGGTGGCGAAGTGTGCGGCGCTGATCACCACATCGCTGCCGCTCACGGCGTGTTGCAGGGCTTCGGCGTCCAGCGCGTCGACCTGTTCGACGGTGACGCCAGGGCGCGCGGCCAGCTTGCTGGTATTGCGCGCGATGGCAACGACGCTATGCCCGCGACGCAGCGCTTCTTCCAGCAGTTGGCTGCCGGCACGGCCGGTGGCCCCGATGATTGCGATCTTGCTCATGACGTTCTCCAGTACGTTAGGGTTTAAAACCATTCACCACTTCATTTCGCCCTTGGCGACTTTGGCGCTCAGTTCCAGCGAGCTTTCGTCGGCGAGGGTGGGGTAACGCTTTTTCATCGCTGCGATCAATGCGGCAGAATCCTTGGCCTTGGCTGTCTCGATGTCGAAGGCCTTGATGTAATCGGCGGTAAAGGCCACGGCGGCTGGCGTCGGCGTGCCCAGGTAGTGGCCTGGAACTACCGTGCGTGGCTTGAGCTGTTCGATGCGTTGCAGGGTGGCGAGCCAGTCTTTGTGGGATTGCGCGCCCTGGGTGTCGGCCATCCACAGGTGGATGTTTTCAGAGACCACCACACCGCCGACCACGGCCTTGATCGACGGGATCCATACAAAGCTGCGCTCCGGCTGCGGGCCGTCCAGGCCGATCACCTCCAATTGCTTACCTTCCAGGCTCAGGCTGTGGCCTTTGAGTACCTGCGGCACGATAGTTTTGGCCGGTTTGTCGGCGCCCATTTTCGGGCCCCAGAACGCAAGCTTGCCGGCCACGGTCGCGTTGATATGGTCGACCACCGGTTGTGGTGCCAGCACCTTGGCGTCGGGAAACGCGGCGGTGAGGGTGTCGAGGCCGAAGTAGTAGTCCGGGTCGCCATGGCTGATGTAGATAGTGGTGAGGTGTTTGCCGCTGGCGCGAATCTTCTGCACGAGCTGCTCGGCCTGGCCTTTGCCCAATTGTGCGTCCACCAGGATCGCATCCTTGGCGCCGCTGACCAGCACCGAGCTGACCGGGAAGATCGCTGCTTCACCTGGGTTGTACACGTCCAGGGTCAGCTCGGCCGCTGCCGCGTGCGCGGCGAAGGCCAGGGCGGCGGTTGCCAGGGTCAGGCGCTTGAAGGTTGAGAACATCGGGCAGCTCCAGCATCGGTAAAGGATGCACAGAGCTTAGTTGCACAAAACCAGACTAAAAATGCGATGCTGGGACATAGTTTGTTTCTGAAATCGGGCAAATCATGGACCGTCTTCAAGCAATGCGCGTGTTTGTCACGGTGGTGGACCTGGGCAGCCAGTCCGCTGCGGCCGATCATCTGGACCTGTCGCGCCCGGTGGTGTCGCGTTACCTGGCGGGGTTGGAAGACTGGGTCGGCGCGCGTTTGCTGCACCGCACCACGCGCAAGCTCAGCCTCACGGCGGCGGGCGGTGAAACCCTGCCACGCTGTCGGCAACTGCTGGAATTGTGCGGCGACATGCAAGCCGCCGTCCGCGAGCCGGATGACGCGCCCCGTGGCCTGCTGCGCTTGAGCGTCAGCACCTCGTTCGGCCAGGCGCAGTTGGCCGCGGTCATCGCCGAATACGTCAAGCGCTACCCCCTGGTAACGGTCGACCTGCAGATGCTCGACCGCACGGTGAACCTGGTGGATGAACGCATTGACCTGGCCATCCGCACCAGCAACGACCTGGACCCCAACCTGATCGCCCGGCGCCTGACGGTGTGCCGCTCAGTGGTCTGTGCTTCGCCGGCCTACCTGCTGGAACACGCGGCCCCGCGAAAAGTCGAAGACCTGGCCGGGCACAACTGCCTCACCCACTCCTATTTCGGCAAAAGCCTGTGGCATTTCGAAGAGCGGGGCGAGCACATCGGCGTGCCCATCAGCGGCAATATCACCTCCAACGAGGCCAGCACCTTGTTGCGCGTCACGCTGGCCGGGGCAGGGGTGGCGATGCTGCCCACCTACCAGGCCGGCGACTACATCCGCCGTGGCGAACTGGTGCGCCTGCTGCCCCACGCCGAACCCCGGCAAATGAACATTTACGCAGTGTATGCCTCGCGCAAGCACATGCCATCGGCGCTGCGCAGCCTGTTGGATTTCCTGGTGTTGAAGTTCCCGGAAGAGCCCGCCTGGGATGTGGGCCTTTAGGCGACATAAGCGTGTTGAATGTCGCCCGATAATGGCAACTCGCCCTGGTTGACCTATGCTTTAGACAGCACCGTGTAGATCCGCTCAGAGGTCTGTGCCATGAGTATTAAAACCAGAAAGTACCTGATGATTTTCAGCCTGTGCACACTTGCCAGCGCGCTCTACGGGACTGCCGCCTACCGAGTGGAGCAAACCCGCATGCAGCCAACGTTTGCGATCAGTTGCCATCAGGACCAATGCGTTCCCCGTACCGGCAGTTTCAGCGCCTTGCGTTAAAAACCGGACGATGATGTCCCCCACAGTTTAATTGTGCGGTGTGTCGGCTTTCAGTTGCTCGCGAAACGCCTTGGGCGAAAACCCGACCCTTCGCCGGAACAGCCGGGAGAAGTTGGTAGGATCCGAAAACCCCAGCACCTCCGACATTTCATTGATGGTCATGCTGGTATAGGTCAACAAGCGCTTGGCCTCCAGCAACTGGCGGTCATGCATGATCTGCAGCGCAGGCTGCCCACCCAATTCCCGGCACGTGCCGTTCAGGTGCGAGACCGAGATGCCCAACTGATGGGCCAAGTCCTCGATCTTCGGGTGCTCGCGGTAATGCTGTTCGACCAATTGGGTAAAGCGCCGGAAGTACTCACGCCCCCTCGGCGCGCGCGAATGGCGACGCTGGATGGCCTGGCGGCTGATCCACACCAGCAACACGCTGACCAGCGCGTGCATCATCATGCCCCGCGCCGGCTGTAGGTTTGAGTACTCATCCTGCAAACGGGCGAACTGACTGTTCAGGTAATCACTGTCCTTGCCGGCCGGGTAACTGCCCAATGTCTGCAACCCGTCTACCGTGGCGTCCAGCTGGGTCTGCAAGTGGCTGACCAGCGGCGCTGCGAGGGTCAATACATAGCCCTCGATGTCCTCGGAAAAGCGAAACCCATGCACACACAACGGTGGCAGCACCTGCAGGGTCGCTTCGTTCAGCGTGGTGCGCCGGCCTTCGATTTCCAGCTGAGCCTGGCCTTTGTGTACATACAACAACTGGCAAAGATCCGCGTGCCGGTGGGGCTGGATTTCCCACTGGTATTCCCGACTGCGCCGGGAAATGGTTTCGCAGTGCAACAAATCGGGTGTCGGCCATTGCTGGTGTTCCCCGTAAAGCTTGAAGACCGGAATCGCGGTTTTGGTCATGGTTCAATCCGAAGTTCGGCACAATGGTGCGGTAATCGCCCCAATTGGCAAAAAGGGCAGGCTTTGGCTCAGTTTTCACCTTCTTATGCTGCGCGCTCAAGTGAAAAATGTCTGGCACAAGACCAAAGACAACTTATTCACTCAATCCGTTCGAGTGGAACTTGCGGGCCATAAAAATAATGAAAACGCTGAAAACCCAAGTCGCCATTATCGGCGCCGGTCCTTCCGGACTGCTGCTCGGCCAATTGCTGCATAACGCGGGTATCCAGACCCTCATCCTGGAGCGCCAGAGCGCCGAGTATGTGCAAGGCCGCATCCGCGCCGGGGTGCTGGAGCAAGGCATGGTCGACCTGTTGAGGCAGGCTGGCGTCAGCCGGCGAATGGACAGCGAAGGCCTGGTGCATGAGGGTTTCGAGCTGGCGCTCAATGGCCACCTCACGCATATCGACCTCAAGGGCTTGACCGGTGGCCAATCGGTGATGGTCTACGGCCAGACCGAAGTCACCCGCGACCTGATGGCGGCCCGCAGCGCTGCCGGCGCCACCACCCTGTATGGAGCCCATGACGTGCAGCCCCACGGTCTCAAAAGTGATCAGCCCTGGCTCACGTTTGAGCATCAGGGCGAAGCCTTTCGCCTGGAGTGTGATTACGTCGCCGGTTGCGATGGTTTCCACGGCATTGCACGCCAATCGATCCCGGCCGATTCACTCAAGCTGTTCGAGCGGGTCTACCCGTTCGGCTGGCTGGGCATTCTCGCCGACACGCCGCCGGTGCATGCCGAACTGGTGTATGCCAGGCACCCGCGCGGTTTCGCGCTGTGCAGCATGCGTTCGCCGACGCGCAGCCGCTATTACCTGCAAGTGCCGGTCGACGAACCTCTGGACGAATGGCCCGACGCACGCTTTTGGGATGAACTCAAAACCCGTCTGCCCAGCCAGCTTGCCGAACGGCTGGTAACCGGCCCGTCGATCGAGAAAAGCATCGCGCCACTGCGCAGTTTTGTGGTGGAACCCATGCAGTACGGGCGCCTGTTCCTGCTCGGCGACGCAGCGCACATCGTGCCGCCCACTGGGGCCAAAGGCTTGAACCTGGCCGCCAGTGATGTGAGTACCCTGTATCGGATCCTGCTCAAGGTCTATGGCGAGGGGCGGGTGGATTTGCTGGAACGCTATTCCGCCATTTGCCTGCGACGGGTGTGGAAGGCCGAACGGTTTTCCTGGTGGATGACCTCGATGCTGCATCAGTTTCCCGAGGCCGATGGCTTCAGCCAGCGCATTGCCGAAAGTGAACTTGAGTACTTCATCCACTCGGAGGCGGGTCGCAAAACCATCGCGGAAAATTACGTCGGACTTCCTTACGAAGCTATCGAATAGCCTGCTATCGTATCCAGCATTCCCGCGGGCCGCCTTTTCCCGCGGGCCTTGCTCGAAGGTCCTGCCGTGACGCACCTCAATCAGCCCGTTCCGCCGCTTCCTGCCGTGCGCAGTATTCTCGCCTCATTGATGATGGCGATTTTCCTCGGTGCCCTGGACCAGACCATCGTCGCCGTGTCCATGCCGGCCATCTCCGCGCAGTTTCACGACGTCAACTTGCTGGCCTGGGTCATCTCCGGCTACATGGTGGCAATGACCGTGGCGGTGCCGATCTACGGCAAGCTGGGCGACCTGTATGGGCGCCGGCCGATGATGCTGATCGGCATGGGTCTGTTTACCCTGGCCTCGCTGTTCTGTGGCATGGCGCAAAGCATGGAGCAACTGGTGCTGGCGCGGATCCTTCAAGGCATCGGCGCCGGCGGCATGATTTCGGTGAGTCAGGCGATCATCGGCGACATCATCCCGCCCCGCGAGCGCGGCCGCTACCAGGGCTATTTCAGCAGCATGTACGCCGTGGCCAGCGTGGCCGGGCCGGTGCTGGGCGGCTACATGACCGAGTACCTGTCGTGGCGCTGGGTGTTCCTGATCAACCTGCCATTGGGTGCCGGCGCCTGGTACGTGGCCCATCGCACCCTGGCAGGGCTGCCGGTGCCGCAGCGCAAGCCGATCATCGATTACCTCGGTACGCTGCTGATGATCATCGGCCTCACGGCGTTGCTGTTGGGCATTACCGAAATCGGCCAGGGCCATCCGTGGCGCGACAGCGAGGTGCTGGGTCTGTTGGGGTGTGCGCTGGTGGCGTTGACGCTGTTCGTGTGGCACGAACGCCGTGCGCGCGAGCCGTTGTTGCCCATGCATCTGTTCGCCAACCGCAACGCGGTGTTGTGTTGGTGCACGATTTTCTTCACCAGCTTCCAGGCGATATCCCTGACGGTGCTGATGCCCTTGCGTTACCAGACCGTGACCGGCTCCGGTGCCGACAGCGCGGCCCTGCATTTGCTGCCGCTGGCAATGGGCTTGCCGATGGGTGCCTATTTTGCCGGGCGCATGACCTCGGTGACCGGGCGCTATAAACCGATGATCCTCAGCGGCGCGCTGTTGAGCCCTTTTGCGATTCTCGGCATGGCCTTCAGCGCGCCCCAGGCGGTGGGCCTGACGGCGCTGTTTATGCTGCTGTGCGGGATCGCGGCCGGCATGCAATTTCCCACCTCGCTGGTGGGCACGCAAAACTCGGTGGACCAAGGCGACATCGGCGTCGCCACCAGCACCACCAACCTGTTCCGTTCCCTGGGCGGGGCCGTCGGGGTGGCATGCATGTCGGTGCTGCTGCTGGCGTTGTTGCAAGACTCCAGCTTCGCCCATCTGGCCAGCGGCGCGCTGGGGGCCGAGGGCCGTTCCGGTAACGTGTTGCTCGACGGCCTCAACGCCGCACCCGGCCCCGCGCAGGACGCCCTGCGCGGGGAACTGGCTGTGACGTTTCGGCATTTGCTGATGATCAGCGCGGCAGTGTCGCTGCTGGGGTTGGCGGCGGCGATTGCGATGCCCAACCGCGTGTTGCGTGGTCGTGAGGACAAGGCTGGATAACTGACACGCTGGAGATCCAAATGTGGGAGCGGGCTTGCCTGCGATAGCCATAGGTATCTACACCACTTCCTAAGGCTGACAAATCTCCCTGTAGTGAGCGGGCTTGTCCCGCGCTGGGTGGCGAAGCCGCCCCAATAAAGGCATCGCCGAGCTTCAGGTAGAATCCGGTCGCCTGGTTTGGGGCTGCTTCGCAGCCCAGCGCGGGACAAGCCCGCTCACTACAAAGTTGTGTAGATACCTATGCTGCGATAGCGGTATATCAGTAACAAATATGTCACTGGCCCAACGCTATCGCAGGCAAGCCAGCTCCCACAGGAGATCGTATTTCAACGGTCTATCAAGGACTGTAGTACCCGACCGCCACCATGAAATGCCCAGCCTTGCGCACATACGCATGCTTGTTCTCAATCTTGTCGGTCACCGGGTTTTTCCAGCGGTATTTGTATTCCCCCTGGTCCTGCTCGGCCATCAGCTTGAGAATCGGCTCGCCCACCGGTTTGCCGTCGGGGTCCTTGACCTTGCTGAAGTCAGTATTGATCAGCCGCAACGTGGTGCCGTGGGCTACGTAGCGCCGGGTATCGAGGTCCACTACAAACACGTAGAGATCATCCTGCAGGAAACCGCCCTGCAATGAATTGATGGCCTTAAGCGTGCCGGTTTCATCCTTGAGCAGCGCATTCACCGCCTTGTTGCGCAGGGCCCTGGCCTGTTCCGGCGTCGCCCTGGGCAAGTAATAACCCACCGCCAGGATGCGTTCGCCCACACGCTGGTAGAACACGTGCTTGTGCTCGACCTTGCCGTCGTTCCAGTTCTGCCAGCGGTAGTCGGCCTGCTGGATGCCCTGGCCGTCCGGTACCTTGAGCGCATCCTTGAATGACTGGCGCAGATCCGGGCCCAGCACTTCGGACACATCGCGACCGATCAAGGCGGAGGAGGGCCCGCCACTGGCCAGCAACACGCCTTTTGTATCGACCACAAACACATAGCGGTCCTGGTCGATGAATTCGCCCTGCCGGCTGAATGCGGCAAAGGCCTTGTCGCCGTTGCTCTGGTAGTAAGCCAAGGCTTTTTCCAGCAGCGCCTTGGCGGCCTGGGCATCCTCATCCTGTGCTGTTGCGGCGTGCACCTGGCCCGTACACAACAGCAGCAGCCAGGTGATGCGGAGCAATCCCTTCATGTTCCGTCCCTCATTATTGTAGATGTGACCACAGCGTAGACGGCTGTGGCTCAAGGCGCCGCCAGCCATTGATTGACGATGCCGTCATACACCCCGGTGGCGACGCTCAGGTGCAGCCATTGATCGACATAACTCTTCCACGCCACGTCATCACGGGGCAGCAGGAACGCTTTCTGGCTGTACTGCATGTGCCGCTCGGGGTTCACCGCGCACAGCCCAGGCTTGAGCTTCTGCTGGTAACGCGCTTCGCTGGCGTCGGTGATCATTACATCGGCCTTGCCCGCCAGCAGTTCATCGAAGATGGTCACATTGTCATGCAGGCGGATTTGCGCCTGGCCCAGATGGGCGCGGGCGAACACTTCGTTGGTGCCGCCCGCGGGCTCGATCACCCGCACCTGGGGCTGGTTGATCTGCTCGACGGTCTGGTAGCGCTGCACATCGGTGCAGCGCACCAGCGGGATCTTGCCATCGACGCCCAGGGATTGGCTGAAGAAAGCCTTTTTCTGGCGTTCCAGCGACACCGAAATCCCGCCCACGGCGATGTCGCAGCGCTGGGCAAGGAAGTCTGGCATCAGGGTTTTCCAGGTGGTGGGCACCCATTGGATTTTTGCGTTGAGGCTCTTGGCCAGGGACTCGGCCATGGCGATGTCGATTCCTTCATAGCGGCCATCGGCGCGCAGCGAAGTGTAGGGCTTGTAGTCGCCCGTGGTGCAGACCGTCAGCGTGCCGCGCTGGAGCACCTCGTCAAGGCGCGACGGAACGGTGTCGGCCAGGGCACTGGTGGCCAGGCCGAGTGCACACAGGGCTAAAAGAGCTTTCATGCGGTCGAGTCCTTTGGGGCAGGGGGGCAGTTTTTATTTTCAGCAGGTTTCGACCTTTTTTTCACGTTGTGCTGTTTAAGCTGCGGATCAAGGTCGTTCGCTACCGTTCCACTTACATGAGCCCGAGATGTTGACACAACCTCCCTCTTCCATCGAGATCGAATACGCCGAACGCTGCGGCCGGGAACACGCCCGGGCCTGCGGCGATACGCGCCCGCCCGGTCTGCGGCGACGCCTGGCGTCATGGCGCGACGAGTGGCTGGTGCGCCAGGCGCTCAAAGTTGCCGGCGAGCCGGGGCTGGTGCTGGACCTGGCGTGCGGCTCCGGGCGTTTCTGGCCGGTGTTGGCCGAGCACGTCAACCGGGTGATCCTGGCGTCGGACAACTCCCAGGACATGCTCGATCATGCCCGCAGCCATCACCCGGCGTCCCTGCTCAAGCGGGTCAAGACGTTCCAGGGCTCGGCGTTTACCATCGGTTTGTCGGCGAACGCGGTAGATTGCATTTTTTGCCTGGAATTGTTTCGCCATGTGCCCAGCAGCGAAGGGCGCCTGGCGTTATTGCGCGAGTTCCACCGGGTCAGCCGCGACACCGTGATCGTCTCCGTCAATTCTCGCACCGCCGTAGAAGACGAGTTCCGCCAGGCCGGCTTCAAGGTGCTGAATCACCAGGAGTTCATGCCCGGCTCAAACCTGTGGCGGGTCTACGTCCTGCGTAAGAGAGGATAAGTCCCGCCTGTCGGACTATTCTTCAACTTCTGTCTGAGTTTTCATGATCGCCTGTGCACTGCGGATGCTCGCAAGCCCCTTTCGCGATATATACTGCGCGCCATTCTTCAAGGGAGAGCCGTGTGGCCATCGATATTCACTGGATCTGCGACAACGATAGCCTCGGCCAGCATTGCGCCGAATGGCAGCAGTTGCCATTCGTCGCCCTCGACACCGAATTCATGCGGGTCGACACCTTTTATCCCATTGCCGGGCTGATCCAGATCGGTGATGGCCAACGCGCTTACCTGATCGATCCCCTGACCATCGACAACTGGCAACCCTTGGCCGCCTTGCTGGAAAACCCGGCGGTGATCAAGGTGGTGCATGCCTGCAGCGAAGACCTGGAAGTGTTGCTGCGCCTGACCGGCAGCCTGCCCGTGCCGCTGTTCGACACTCAATTGGCCGCCGCTTACTTGAACCTCGGTTTTTCCATGGGCTACTCGCGCCTGGTGCAAGCCGTGCTGGATATCGAGTTGCCCAAGGGTGAGACCCGTTCGGACTGGCTGCAGCGGCCATTGTCCGACACGCAGGTCAGCTACGCCGCCGAAGATGCGGTGCACCTGGCCGAGGTCTACATCCGCCTGCGTCCGCGATTGTCCGACGACAAGTACGCCTGGGTGCTGGAAGACGGTGCGGAGTTGGTCGCCAATCTGCGTCGTGAAGTCGACCCGAACGAGGTGTACCGCGACGCCAAGCTGGCATGGAAACTCTCCCGCGCCCAACTCGCCGTACTGCGTGAACTGTGCGCCTGGCGCGAGCAGCAGGCCCGCGCCCGTGACCTGCCGCGCAACCGCATCATTCGCGAACACTCGTTGTGGCCCCTGGCAAAATCCCAGCCGGATAACCTCGCCGCCCTGGGCAAGATCGAAGACATGCACCCACGCACCGTGCGCCAGGACGGCCAGTTTCTGCTGGACCTGATCAAACGTGCTGGCAGCGTGCCCATGGACCAATGGCCACCCGCCGTTGCCGAGCCATTGCCGGTGGAGGCCGCCGCCTTGATCAAGCAACTGCGCGCCTTGGGCCAAACCTTCGCCGAGCGCCTCGATATGGCGCCGGAACTGATGCTGCGCAAGAAAACCCTCGAAGCCCTGGTCAAAAGTGGCTATCCCGATGGGCCTTATAAATTGCCAGACTCGCTGCGTGGCTGGCGCCGCGAGTTGATGGGCCAGGCGCTGCTCGACAGCCTGTCCGCCGGAGAACAGCCTTGAAACGTATTTGCTCCATCTACCGCAGCTTGAAAAAGGACGGCATGTACCTCTATGTGCTCAAAAGCGACGCCCTGGAGCGCGTGCCGGAACCGTTGATGGCCGCCTTCGGCAAGCCGCACCACGCATTCGATATGGTGTTGACGCCCGCGCGCAAGCTGTCGCGCGAAGACATCGCCGTGGTCCTGGAAAACCTCGACAAACAGGGTTACCACCTGCAAATGCCGCCGGCCGAAGACGAGTACATCGAGCACCTGCCCGAAGAGCTGCTGCGTCGCAACGACCCGATGTGATCGATGGGTGCCTCATGCGCGGCACCGTTATCAATGAAATCGTACACGTGGGCGGTGGCCGTAAGGATGCGGGCGGCCGTCTGCACTGTTTTTGAAAGGTTTGAACCATGCGTGTTCTGATTGCTGAACAGGATCACTCGCTCTACGCCCAATTGCTGGGCGAAGCGGCACCGGACCTGGAGGTGCTGACCAGCGGCGATTCGGCCGAGCTGTCGCGCCTGGCCGCCGATTGTCCGGTATGGCTGGGCCAGCCGGACCTGCTCGCAACGCTGTTGCGCCAGGGCCATCACCCGCAATGGCTGCAGTCGACCTGGGCCGGCATTACCCCGTTGCTGGCCGAAGGCCTGCCCCGCGATTACCGCCTGACCCGTGCGGTCGGCATCTACGGCCAAGTCATGGCTGAATTTGTCCTGACCTACATGCTCGGCCACGAGCGCGAAGTCTTGGCGCGCCTGGTCAGCCAGGTCGAGCGCAAATGGGACAACCGCACCGGCCAGAGCCTGGCGGGGCGCAAGGCATTGATCGTGGGCACCGGCGATATCGGCCAGAGCGTCGCCGAGTTCCTGGTGCCGTTTGGCGTCAAGCTTTACGGCATCGCCAGCCAGGCCCGCGAGCAGGCGCCGTTTATCGAAGTCGCCGGGCTCGATCAATTGGGCCGGCTGGTGGGCGAGGTGGATTACGTGATCAACCTGCTGCCCAACACGCCCGAAACCCATGATCTGTATGACGCTGCGCTGTTCAGGCAATTCAAGCCGAGCGGATTGTTTATCAATGTCGGGCGCGGCGTGGCGGTGGTCGATGCCGATCTGGTCGAGGCCTTGAAAGAAGGGCATTTGGCGGGTGCGGTGATTGACGTGTGCCGTCAGGAACCGTTGCCGCAACGCCACCCGTTCTGGACGGCTTGGGGCTTGCTGTTGACAGGGCACAGCTCGGCGCCGACGTCGCCGTCAATGATGGTGCAATTGTTTATGCACAACGTGCGTGCGTACCAGGCCAAGCAAGTGTTGCGCGGGGAAGTGGATTTCGAGCGCGGTTACTGATTCCCACGGGGCCACGGGCCCCGCTTCGACATTTCACCTGACAGTCTGCTCGGAACCGCTTCTCAGGGAGGCGACACCCAAGGTCACCCAGGGCCGCTGAAAAGCGTTCCGCAGGATGCCCCTCTGGGTCGACAAGCAAGGTCAATGTCATGCTTACCACCGATACCGCGCTTTCCCCTGTTCTTCCCCCATCCACGTCATCCCGCCCCGCATCAGCCTCCGTCGATTCGCTACCGTACGATGCCACCCGCCCCAACATCGTCGCCGGTTTCGATCTGGGGCAAAGCCAGCATTGGGGCAAGCCGGCGTCGGAGGTGACCAGCGGGTTGGGTCGCCACTTGGTCGCGCAGGGGCATGCGCACGCGCAGTCAGCCACGGCGGCCGTCCAATCCCTACTGGCACGCAGAGCGCCCGAGTTTCTGGTCAAGGACATTCCGCCCAGTGTGACCTACGGCAGCCTGACGTGGGCTCAGTTGGCAATCGCCACCGCCAGGGTCGAGGCCCAGACGCCGGGGCGCTCATCCTCGATGAGTTACGTGGAAGTGCTGGCGGCTGGCGCACCCAAGGCGGACAGCGGGGTGGATGTCCAGCAGGCGCAACGTAAGGCCTTGACAGACTGGGGCGTGGTGAACGGCGAGCTTCCCGCAACGGGCACGCCCACCGAGAGCGAGCTTGCGCGCGTGCGCGCGCTCTACAACAGCCGTTTGAGTGAATTGCTGCGCGCCAGTACCGCCGTGCAAACGCCGGTGCCCAGCCGCAAGGCGATGGCGTTGAACGCGCTCAAGCAAGCGTTTCCGGACGTCGACCCCAGCTTGTTTGAAATGCGCTCCCTGCACAAAACCCTGCTTAAACCAGGGCGCCCCGGCATCTTCCCCGGAACGCATTCCATGCTGGATATCGTCATGGAGGGCGCCAAACTGGGGCCGCAGGAGCACTGGATGAGCCAGAACTCACGGATTCCGGCCAAACGTTTCTGCGAGTTGTATGAGGCGGGCACCTTCAAGGCAGCCGAAGCCTTCGAGGCCAAATACAAACAGGCGATACAGTCTCTGGAAGGGGGGCACGAGGATCTCGCCCGTTACCTGGTTTCGACAATGCCGCTGGAGGACCGAAATAACTTTGCCTATGGCAAACTCGAATTCTTCCACACCAATGACTACCACATGGCCGGCGACTTGTTTACGCCGCTGGCGCTGAAGACACGTGCGCATACGCTGCAGGTCAAAACCACGCGGGGAGGCGAGGTCAATATTTATGAAATCAATACCCGTGAGGGCACCATCAAGAAGCAGAACTATTTGAAACGACGGTTCACCGAACCGTATACCGCTGAAAAGCTCGATTCGATAAATGCCAACGTGGTGAGCAAAACCACATTGATTGACCCGCTCAAGAATGATCGTCCCGAACGCAAGTTGGAGCGCGAAGTGCCTGTCAATGGCGATGCCACGGCGGCTTCCTCGCGCTTCGATTACATTGGCAAAGTGTTTGCCAAATCGCTCGATCTGCATAACCAGGACCTGCTCGACCATGCACGGGGCGCGACCTCGTATGACCAGAGTCGAGCGACCAATGCGGCCATTGGTGAATTCTTTCTAAACCTGATCCCGTTCCGCTCGGCCATCGTCAACTTCGTCAATGGCAATCATGCCGATGGCGTGTTCGACCTGGCACTGGATGTTATCGGCCTGGTGACCCTCGGTGCCGGTAAGGCGGCCCAGGCCGGCAAGGCCTTTGCCAAGGGCGTTTCCACGGTGAGCGGGGCGGCCAAAGCGGTGCGTTTTGTCGGCATGGCCGCCATCGAAGCCTTCAACCCGCTGGGCGGGTTTTGGGATGCGGCGCGGGGCGGCGCACGGCTCTTGAAAAAGGGCGGGGGCCTGGCGCAGCGGGGTATTGACGCATTGCGCGGTGCGCCGTTGGAGGGCGTCTTGAGCAATACGCTGTTCAACCAATACAAGGTGCCCGACTCCACCATCACCGGGCTTTCGCGTAACAGTCGTGGCTTGTATGTGAAGGAACATGGCAATCAGCTATACATCCGTAATACCGACGCAAATGGCAAGAGCAATGTGTATGCGGTAGGCGAAGTCACCCGCACCGAAGAAGGCGCCGTTCAGGCGCGGATCTATCATGCCAATCGGCAAACACCGTTGCTGATTCAGCATGTGGAGGGTGACCAGTGGGTGCGCCTCGGCGCCAGGGGCGGCAAGCCCCCTACTGTGGCTGACGATCTCGGTCCACTGATAGATGGCGGAGCGGAGGGAGAAATTTACTTAAGCCTTGATGGCCAAAATGTCTATAAAAACTTCCGGTTAAACAACGCGGACAAGTTGCCGGATTTTGTCACTAGCGAACTGGAGTGCCTGAATAAATACTACGGCGAGGGTTTTGCCACGGCTTTGCTGGAAGATGGTCGCGCCTACATAAAGATGAAACGACTCGATGGGGTCAGTCTAGGCGGTGTAGCCGCTGGCAGTTTGCCCGCCGATACGCGAGCCTTATTGGATGAGGCATTGGCCAGCATGGAAGCCAAAGGTATTTTGCACAACGATCTGCAGTTGAAGAACTTCCTGTACAGCGCCAGAGATAAAAAGGTTTACCCCGTGGATATTCAATCGTTGGATCCAGAGGTGTTGGCGGGCGATCAGTTTCTGCACGACATGACCTGGGCGGACTACCGGCGTCATAAGGCCCATCTGCAAGCGCAGTTTGACGAGCTTATCGGTCAATAGTGTCAGCAGACAGGACCCTTGCCGCCAAGGCGGCAAGGGTTTGCGCCTTAAAGGCTGAAATCACCTTCCGACACCAGCTCGCTCAACGGCTTGCGCGGGCTCGGCATCTCACGGCCTTGCAGGTACTCGGGCAAGGTCGACTTGTCACCCAGCTTGCCGATCGCCACGGCGGCATGCAGCGCATAACCTTGCGGGATTTTCAGCTCGTTGCGCGTCAGTTCCTGATCGAAGCCGGCCATGCCATGGGTGTGCCAGCCGCTGAGGCTGGCCTGCAGCGCCAGGTGGCCCCAGGCCGAGCCGGTGTCGAAGGTGTGCCACAGCGCCGGGGTTTCTTCGCTGGCGCCAGGGGCGATGAAATCGGTCTTGGAAGCGATGATCACCAGGGCCGACGCGTGCTGCGCCCAGCCACGGTTGAACTCATTGAGCAGGCCCAGGTAGCGTTCCCAGTCCGGTGTGTCACGGCGCGCGTAGAGAAACCGCCAGGGCTGCGAGTTGTAGGCCGAAGGCGCCCAGCGTGCGGCTTCGAAGAAGCTCAGCAGGGTCTCTTTGGAAATGCTTTCACCGGTAAAGGCGCGGGGCGACCAGCGGTCGGTGAACTGGGGATGGATCGGATAGTCGGCAACACGTGTCATGGAGCGGCTCCTGATCGTCAATTCGGTGCTCCAAGCTACTGCGCAGGCTCCAGACTGACAAGCGCTGCAACACCGCCAGTCGCCAGCGCTTGGCCCCAGGGACCATGGGCACTAGACTGGCGGCCTTTTCACCTACCGATACCGATGCAGAGCCATGGCCGCCAAAGTCGAACCTTTCTGGATACGCAAAACCCTTGAGCACCTCGATCAGGAGGAGTGGGAGTCGTTGTGCGACGGCTGTGGCCTGTGCTGCCTGCAAAAGCTTGAGGATGAAGACGATAACAGCGTCTATTACACGCGGATCGCCTGCAAACTGCTTGACCTGAAGACCTGCCAGTGCACCGATTACCCCAACCGCCGCGCGTCCGTGCCCGATTGCATCCAGCTCACGCCGGGCCAGGCCGACCAGTTCAAATGGCTGCCGCCGACCTGCGGCTATCGCCTGGTCAGTGAGCGCAAGGACTTGCCGCTGTGGCACCACCTGGTCTGCGGCGACCGCGATGCGGTGCACCACGAACGCATTTCCCAGTCCGGGCGCATGCTCAGCGAAGGCAGCGTGCCCGAGGATGACTGGGAGGATTACCTGATTTTCCGCGCGGGCTAGACAAGGAGAGTATAGGAAGAGGACACCGGGCCAATGTCAGTCATTTAAGTGAACAAACTGCTTAAAGTAACGAAGACCAAATGTGGGAGCGGGCTTGCTTGCGAATGCGGTGGTTCAGATTGCACATGTATTGGCTGACACCCCGTATTCGCGAGCAAGCCCGCTCCCACATTTAGAACTCATCGTCAAACGGTGGTTTTTACGACGTCCTCCGCCGCCACTTCCGCCCTGGTCTTCAGGTTCTTCAGCTCATCCCCGGCGCGCTCGATCTTCGCGCGCACGGTGTTCATTTCCTGGCGGCCGTGTTCCAGCTTGTCTTTGAGCGAGCAGTGCCCGGTGAAGCCACGGGCCAACGCCATGCCGCCGATTGCCACCTGGATCAAACCGAAAATCCCGCCACGGCGCAGGCCTTTGCCCACCATTATCGCGCCGCCCGCCACCGAGCCGAAGCGTTCCCAGCCATGCACGTTTTGCGTGGGCGGGGTCTGGAATGGGGTGTGTTCGATGATAGGGCGCATGGTTTTGCTGTCGCTCATGGTCTGTCTCCAACAAGGGCTAGTGATAATAGGCTGACTACCCGCGGGTGCCGGATGTTCCGAAAATATCAGTACTTGGGGCCCGAACGGGTGTTGTTGCCTTTGGCCAGTCGGTCGTAGAGCACCACGTTGACGGTGGCCGCAAGGTTCATGCAGCCGGTGGTCGGGATGTAGACCACGTCTTCGCACCAGTCGCGGATCTCTTTATCGAGGGAGCCGTCTTCCGGGCCGAAAATGTAGAGGGCGCGGTCGGGGTGGGTGTACTCAGGCAGGGGACGGGCGCCTTCCACCAGTTCCACGGCGACGGGAATGCAACCCAGGGGCAGGATTTTTTTCAGGTCATCGATACCGATCAGCGGAATGTCGTGATGGACCTTCTTGGTGTCGGTGATGAAGTCCCGGGCGCGCTCGTAACGCACGCCGGTGTAGAACACCGAGGCCACGCCGTAGCAACCGGCGGCACGCATGACCGAACCGACGTTTTCGGGGGATTTGGGGTTATACAGACCGATGCAGCTGTAGCGTTTATTGCCCACGGGGAAGGGTGCCTTGGCGAAAAAAAACGCAATTATACGGGCTTGAGGAATGTGGTGCGTGGGCTATCGCTTTCACGAGCAAGCCCGCTCCCACATTTGGAATGCATTTCAATGTGGGAGCGGGCTTGCTCGCGAAGGGCCGGAACATGCAAAGAAGCGCTTCAGTCGTCCTTCTTCATCAGCCCCGCCAACGCCGCAAACGGGTTGTGCGTCGCCTTGGCGATCGTCGGGCTGCTGGTGGAGCCTTCGCCGAAGTACTGCTGGTCGGTGTAGCGCGAGTGTTCGTTGTCATGGCAGTACAGGCACAGCAATTCCCAGTTGGAGCCGTCCTGGGGATTGTCGTCATGATTGTGGTTGCGGTGGTGCACGGTCAGTTCGCTCAGGCGTTTGCCGGCGAATTCACGGGCGCAACGGCCGCACACGTGGGGGTACATTTTCAAGGCTTTGTCGCGGTAACCCATTTCACGGTCGCGCTGGGCATCGGCGAGGATGCGGTCCAGCTTGGCGGTGTGGGAGGGCGGGTTGGTTGAGCTCATCATGGCTCCTATATTTTGGTGGTCACGGACAGGCTTGATTCTAGCCGTTCACGGCGCAATTAGCCCTTGAGCTTTTCGGCAATCCAGATGGTGTGCCGCGTGCCCTTGTTGCCATGGGCAAATACCTGCACTTCCTCGGCCTTGAAACCGGCCTTGCGCAGTTTGTCGCTGAACAGCCTGTCGGCGCTGGCCGACCACACCGCCAGCACGCCTTTGGGGCGCAGGGCCTTGGCGCACGCGGCCAGGCCACCGGCGGAGTACAGCCAGCTGTTGGCCTTTTGCGTGAGGCCTTCGGGGCCGTTGTCCACATCCAGCATGATCGCATCAAAGCCTTGCGGCTCGGCTTGCAGCACCTTGGCCACATCTTCCAGGCGGATCACCGTGCGCGGGTCCAGCAGCGGCCGGCCGGATTTTTCGCCCAGTGGCCCACGGTTCCATTCCACGACGCCGGGCACCAGCTCCGCCACTACCACTTCAGCGGTCTTGCCCAGATGCTTGAGCGCCGAAGCCAGGGTGAAGCCCATGCCCAATCCACCGATCAAGACCCGTGAATCCGGGCGTCCGGCGACTTTGCGGCAGGGAATTTCCGCCAGCGCATCTTCGGAACCGTGCATGCGCGTGTTCATCAACTGGCCGCCGTCGCCGCCCTGGATCTTGATGACAAAATCTTCACCGTATTCGAACAGGCACAAGGCACCGCCGTTGTCGGGGATCGGGGTGGTGTCGAGCAGAACGAAACGTTTCATGGAAATCTCATTGGGAAGGGCATTCTTGCGCGGTTGGGAGTAGCCTTGTGACATTCCGGTCAGGCCATGGAGCCATCGATGAAGTGCAGCATTCTAACGGTCATTGTGTTGAGCGCGCTCGCATCCGCTGCGGCGCAGGCTCAGGAGTTGCAAACCGTACCGGTCGCGCCCGCCCCCACGCCAGGCGCGCCGGGCACCCCGACGCCGACGCTGTACCCGCAAGTCACCCCGCCGGCCGTGCCCAAGACCAACGGCTCGCCGCCCCTGGTGCCTATCGTGCTGCCAACGCCGCCGAAGGACCAGACCGTGCCCGGCCTGCAGCAAAACGACAGCAAGCCGAAGACGCCCGGCGGTTAAACGTGTTGATTGAGTAATTGCCCATCCGCCATGCGCAGGCGTTTCGACAGGGCAATCGCAATCGCACGGATGATCTTGGCGGCCACCCTGGGCGCTTCGTTGAGCATCTTTTCCAGGGAGTCCTTGCCCAGGTTCAGCAGCACGCAATCACTGGCGGCCACGCAACTGGCCGAACGCCGCTCGCCGTCGAGCACGGCCATTTCGCCAAAGGCCCGGCCGCTGCGCAGGGTAGCGATGGTCAGGCGTTGGCCATCATGGTTGGCTTTCTGCACCGCCACCTGACCGCTGTGGATGATGCACATGAAGGTGCCGGCATCGCCCTCGAGGAAAATCACCTCGTCGCGGGCAATGCTGCTGATATTGAAGTAGCCGGCGGCGATGTGAAAATCCTCCGGCAACAAAGGATCGAACAGGCCGCAGTCCATCAGCATGTCGCGGATTTCGTCATTGAGGAGCGTGGGTTGTGCCATGGCTGCAATCTTGGTCCGTCAATCTTGTAGGGTGGTCCTTCGTTCAGACAGGACCACGGCGCTAAGTTCCTAAATCAATCCCAGTGCCTTGAACACAAATGCATATTCGAGTGCTACGTCACGCAATCCCTGGTAACGACCGCTCATTCCGCCGTGGCCGGCGCCCAGTTCGGTCTTGAGCAACAGCAGGTTGTCGTCGGTCTTGGTGTCGCGCAGCCTGGCCACCCATTTGGCCGCCTCCCAATACTGCACGCGGCTGTCGTTGTAGCCGGCGATCACCAGCATGGCCGGGTAGGCCTGGGCGCGCACGTTTTCGTACGGTGCGTAGGCCTTGATGCGTTCATACACCTCGGGTTCCTGCGGGTTGCCCCACTCGTCGTACTCGGTGACCGTCAGCGGCAACTCCGGGTCGAGCATGGTGTTGAGCACGTCGACGAACGGCACTTCGGCAATCGCCGCCTGGAACAGATCGGGGCGCTGGTTGAGCACCGCGCCGATCAGCAGGCCGCCGGCACTGCCGCCGCTGATCACCAGTTGTTTGGAAGTGGTCAGGCCCTCGGCAATCAAGTGTTCGGCGCAGGCGATAAAGTCGCTGAACGTGTTCTGCTTGTGTTCCTGCTTGCCGTTGCGGTACCAGGCTTCGCCCAGCTCGCCGCCGCCGCGTACATGCGCAATCGCGAACGCCACGCCCCGGTCCAGCAGGCTCAGGCGGGCATGGGAAAACCACGGATCAAGGCTTGAACCGTAGGCGCCGTAGCCATACAGGTACAGGGGCGTGGGCTTGCCCAGTTGGTCGCGCTTGACCACCAGGCTGATCGGCACCCGGGTGCCATCCGCCGAGGTGGCCCACAAGCGCTGGCTCACATAGTCGTCCGCATTGAACACGCCGAGCACCGGGGTTTCCTTGAGCACCTGTTGCGCGCCGCTGGCAAGCTCCAGCTGGCGGACCTGGGCCGGGCGGTTCAGGGCTTCATAGCGCAGGCGAATCCGGTCGCTGGCAAATTCCAGGCTGTTCTGCACGTAGAGGCTATAGGCCGCATCGGGCAATTCGACGCGATAGGCCGGCACGCCCTGCGGGTGCACTTCGATCACCGGCAGGCCGCCGATGCGCAGGCTCAGGGTCATGGCGCCGGTGTTCAGGCTCACGCCGTCGAGCATCACCTCGTCACTGTGGGGGATCAGGTTTTGCCACTCGTCCTCGGTCGGCACGTCGCCGATGTCTGTCGCCACGAACAGCGCGTAATTGATGCCGTCCCGGTTGCTGCGGATAAACCAGGTCCACGCGCCGTTCAACTGGCCGTGGTCGACGTCGTATTCATGGTCTTCGACCCGAGGCGCCAGGCAGGTGAACGCCAGATGCGGCTGGTCGGCGTCCAGCGCCCAGACTTCGCTGGTGGTCTTGCTGCCGAGCGAGAGCAGCAACTGGCGCTCGGAACTGGATCGGTAGCAATTCAGGAAGAAACGGCCGTCGGGCTCGTGGAACACTTCCTGCGCCGCCGTGCCATCCAGGCGATAGCGATACAGCTTGTGCGGGCGGTGGGTGTCGTCCAGTTCGCCGAAGAACAGGGTCAGGCTGTCATTGGCCCAGATCATGCTGCCGTCGCAGTTCTCGAACGCCAGTTCGCTGACTTTGTCGGTGGCCAGTTCCTTCACGAACAGGGTGTAGATCTCTTCACCGCTGGTATCGAGGCTGTAGGCCAGGCGCTGGTGGTCGGGGCTGATGCTGAACGCGCCGAGGGAGAAGAAACCGCCATTGGCCAGCACGTTCGGGTCCAGCAACAGTTGCTCGCTGCTTTCATCCACCTGGTGGCTGTCGTCGGCCGGGCGGCGGCAGCGGTAGTGGCGCGCGTATTCGTCACCGGCGGCGGTGCGGGTGTAGTACAGGTACGGGCCCCACGGCGAGGGCAATGAAAGGTCGGTCTCGAGGATGCGGCCCTTGATCTCCTCGAACAGGGTTTCGCGCAGCGCCTGCTGGTCGGCGAGCTGCGACTCCTGCCAGGCGTTTTCGGCCTTGAGGTAATCGAGCACTTCAACGCTGTCACGTTCTTGCAGCCAGGCGTATGGGTCTGGGCCTTGGGCCTTGCGGGCAATCGGGGGTGTCGATACAGGCATGGATTATTCTCTATCTGGCGGACGGTGGCAGGCATTGCAGCCGCGACTCGCAAAAGCCGTTATCATAGCCGCCTGTTTGCCAACCTTGCCATGGACACCATGACCGAGAACGACTATCTGATCGCTTGGGGCCTTTACGCCTTCGCCGCCTTGGGCTGCCTGCTGGTGTGGTGGCGCATCACCCGCTGGATCTGGCGCTGGCTGCGCGAGCCGCTGCAATTGCTGATGGCGGTGTTGCTGTTCAGCCCCACCATCGTCGATCCGGTCAAGACCCAGTTCGCGCCGGCCGTGGCCATCACCGCCCTGGACCTGGTGCTCAAGGTCGGCAACAACGCCTGGCGGGCCATTTCCGATTTGTTCATGTACACCCTGATCGCCTTTGGCGTGTACCTGGTGATTGTGCTGATCCGCTGGCCTATCGAGCGCGCCGCCACCGCCCGCCGCGAGCGCAAGGCCGCCGCCGATGCGGCATTGGCCGCCGAACCGCCTGAAGACGAAGACGACGTGCCTTTTCGGCGTCCCGCACCGGTGAGCGGCATGCGGGTCGAACCGCGCCTTTAACGTTGTCCGCCCTGCAGCGAGAGCCCCGGCATGTGTGAATTATTGGGCATGAGTGCCAACGTCCCCACCGATATCGTGTTCAGCTTTACCGGGCTGATGCAGCGCGGTGGGCGCACCGGTCCCCACCGTGACGGTTGGGGCATTGCCTTCTACGAAGGCCGTGGCCTGCGCCTGTTCCAGGACCCGGCGGCGAGCAGCGAGTCGGAAGTCGCGCTGCTGGTGCAGCGTTACCCGATCAAGAGCGAAGTGGTGATCGGCCATATCCGCCAGGCCAACGTCGGCAAGGTCAGCCTGGCCAACACCCACCCGTTCGTACGCGAACTGTGGGGGCGCAACTGGTGTTTCGCCCACAACGGCCAGTTGGCGGATTTCAACCCGCGCGCAACCTTCTACCGCCCGGTCGGCGATACCGACAGTGAAGCGGCGTTCTGCGATTTGCTCAATCGCGTCCGCGAAGCCTTTCCCGAGCCGGTGGACCTTGAAAAAGTCCTGCCGGACCTGATCACCGCCTGCGCCGAATACCGCAGCAAAGGCGTATTCAACTGCTTGCTCAGCGATGGCGACTGGCTGTTTTGCTACTGCTCGACCAAGCTGGCGCAGATTACCCGCCGTGCGCCATTTGGCCCGGCGCGCTTGAAAGATGTCGACGTGATCGTCGATTTTCAGGCTGAAACCACGCCCAATGACGTGGTCACCGTGATCGCCACCGAGCCGTTGACCGACAACGAAAACTGGACCCGCTACGAACCGGGCCAATGGAGCCTGTGGCGACGCGGTGAATGCGTCAGCCAGGGCGTTACCGAGTAAGGATATCGACCATGTTGCTCAGTTATCTGCGGTTGGTGCTGTTCGCCATTGGCCTGTTGGTCGGCGTGCAAGTGCCGGGTTTCATCAATGACTACGCCAAGCGCGTCGAGGCCCACCTGATCGAGGCGCAGACCGGCCTGAGCGGGTTCGAAACCACCGCGCGGCAGTTCTTCAACGGGGATCTGCAGGCGTTGGTCGCGCATTACCGCGCCAGTGACGACCCGGTGTTCCAGAGCGACGCCAACAGCCTGGGCGCGATGCTCGACCGCCAGGTGGCGTTGGACAAACAATTCCAGGCCATGCAAGGCCCCTGGTACATCCGCGCCCTGCAAGTGGCGGTGGCGGCCGATCCGGACATTCGCCGCGAAACCTGGAATGGCTACAGCTATCAGATCCTGCTGACCCCCGAAGCCATGGGCTGGGGGCTGGGCGGGGCGATGTTGCTGTCGTTCGGCATCGAATGCCTGTTCCGCCTGATCGATTGGGTGGTGTTGGGCGGCAGGCGCCTGCGCCAGAGCCGGCCGATCGAAGAGCGTGACCTAAAAGGCCTCTGAAGGCCGACTCGGTCAATGTCGGAGCTGTGATAGCCATTGGTATCTACACCACTTTCAAGGCTGACATATCTCTCTGTAGTGAGCGGGCTTGTCCCGCGCTGGGCTGCGAAGCGGCCCCAAACCAGGCGAATTGGCTTTGTCTGAAACTGCGCGATGTCTTTATTGGGGCGGCTTCGCCACCCAGCGCGGGACAAGCCCGCTCACTACACATTGCTTATGCGCCTCGGAAGATGTGTAGATACCAGGCTGCAATGCAGGCAAGCCAGCTCCCACAGTTTTAATCCGGTTTCGTCAGTACCATCTGCTCTTCGCCGACCTCTTCGGCATACCTGGCCACCACCTTCTGGCACAACCCCACAATCTCCTCCACCAACTCCACCCCCACGCGCCACGACACCACCACCTGCAAATTCGGCAGGCGTTGCGCCATCGGCAGCATCACCAATTCTCCACGCGCCAGTTCCTCCCTGACGAGCACCGGCGGCAACGCGCCAATCCCGAAGCCATCGCGCAACAACCGGGTAATCGCCGATACCGAGTTCACACAGTTCATCCGTGGTGCGGCCACACCGTTGGCCTGCATCAGGCTGATCACGTCCTGGTGCGGGTGGGAGTTTTTCGAGTAGGTGATGATGCGCTCCTGGGCCAGTTCGGCGAGGGAGGCATAGTCGCGGTGGTAAATCGACTGGCTGGCGACGATCCAGGCCATGGGGTGGCTGGCCAGCTCCAGGCTGCGCACGGTTTCGAGGCGCAGCAGGTCGGTTTGCAGGATCAGGTCGAGGAAGCCTTTTTGCAGCTGATCGCTGAGGTTCAGTGCGGTATCGGCGACCAACTCGATTTCCACCCGCGGGAAATGGTCCATCAGTTCCGCCACCAACGGGCTGAGCCAGGTGTGGATCACTGTGTCCATTGCGCCGATGCGGATACGCCCGACCTTGCTGCTGGACGTCTCCAGGGACTGCTTCAGGCCCTGCATGGTGACCATCATCTGCTCGGCGTAATCGAGCACCTTCAAGCCCTCCGGCGTCAGGCTGACACCGCGTGAATCGCGCAGGAACAACTTCACGCCCAACTCGCTTTCCAGCACGGCGATGCGGCTGGAAATCGAGGCCTGGGTGGTGAACAGCTTCTCGGCGGTCAGGCGGAAACTCTTGAGCTTGGCCACCCAGACGAAGGTTTCAAGAAACTTCAAATTCATGGGATCAACTTTTTCTTATGCATGGATCGGTTTTTATTAGTTGGACGCCGCACCGGGCCAGCGCCAAAAATCGAGCCATTCCACGATAAGCGCCGTTGGGGTACGAGGACAAGTTGCGCGTTCCGCGTAATAAATCCCACACTACAAAATAACAAAGCCTACAGGAGCACCAAGCCGTGAGCCGTCTTTTACTCAATTGCGACATCGGCGAAAGCTTTGGCAATTGGACCATGGGTCTGGATGCCGAGGTCATGCCGTTCATCGATTGCGCCAACGTGGCCTGCGGCTTTCATGCCGGCGACCCGAGCATCATGCGCAAGACCGTCAGCCTGGCGCTCAAGCATGGCGTGCAAATCGGCGCGCACCCGGCGTACCAGGACCTGCAAGGCTTCGGCCGCCGCTCCATGGCCTACACGCCGCAGGAAATCCAGGACCTGCTGCACTACCAGATCGGCGCCCTCGACGGCATCTGCCGTGCCCAGGGCGGGCGTGTCAGCTACGTCAAGCCCCACGGCGCGATGTACAACGACATGATGGCCAACCCTGTGCAATTGCGCGCGGTGATCCAGGCCGTAGCGGCCTACGGCGAACTGCCGCTGATGCTGCTCGCCACCCGCGACAACAGCGCGGCCCAGGCCTTGGGTGACGAATACGGCGTAACCCTGTGGTTCGAAGCCTTCGCCGATCGCGCCTATGACAGCCAGGGGCATTTGGTCTCGCGCCAGTTGCCCGGCGCCGTGCACCATGATTCCGAGAGCATCGTGCAACAATCCCTGACGATTTCCCGTGGCGAAAATCTGACGGCCAGTGACGGCAGCCCGCTGATCCTGCAAGCCGATACCTTGTGCGTGCACGGCGACAACGCCAGCTCGGTGGCGGCCGTGCAGCGCATCCGCGAGGCATTGAAGCCAGCATGAAGCCGCGCATTGAAGTGGTGGCCATCGACTGCCTGATGGTGCGTCTGTTTGATGAAATTGCCGAAGCCAACATGCCGTGGATGCTCGCCGCTGCCCAAGGCCTGCGCAGCGGGTTTGGCGTAGCCCTGGTGGACCTGGTGCCGTCCTACACCACCTTGATGGTGCATTACGACCTCAGCGCCTTGAGCCCGGCCCAGGCACGCGAGCTGATCGACCAGGCGCTTACCGACCTGCAACCGCACACCCAGGGCAGCGGCCAGCGCCACGTGCTACCGGTGTGGTACGACCTGAGCGTCGGCCCCGAACTGAGTCTGCTCAGCCAGCGCAGCGGCTTGGCCGCGGGCGAGGTGATCCGTCGTCACAGCGCCCACGAATATCAGGTGTTCGCCCTCGGTTTCGCGCCCGGCTTTGCCTTTATGGGGCTGGTGGACGAGCTCCTTGCCGCGCCTCGCCTCAATACCCCGCGCAAGCGCGTGGCCGCCGGCAGCGTCGGCATTGCCGAACGGCAAACCGCCGCCTACCCGGTGGTTTCCCCGGGCGGCTGGAACCTGATCGGCCGCACCCCGGCCAAACTCTTCGACCGCGAGCGCGACGGCTACAGCCTGATGCAGCCCGGCGACACGGTGTGTTTCGAGCCGGTCGACCACGCCGAATTCATTAAACTGGGTGGCGATGACACGCCGTTGGAGGCGCAGGCATGAGCCGCTTGATCATCGAGGCCAGCACACCGCTGTGCCTGTTGCAGGACGCCGGCCGCTTTGGCGTGCGTCACCTGGGCGTGACCCAGGGTGGGGCGCTGGACTGGGTGTCGATGTCTTGGGCCAACTGGTTGCTGGGCAATGCGCTCGGTGCGCCGGTGGTGGAGATTACCCTGGGGGGCTTCACCGTGCAGGCCGAGGACTATTGCCTGCTGGCCCTGGCCGGCGCGGACCTCGGTGCCTGCATCGACGACCGCGCCATCAGCCCCGGCCGCAGCTTTATCCTGCAAAAGGGCCAGCGTTTGCGCTTCACCCAGCCGATCAACGGTGCGCGGGCCTACCTCGCGGCACCGGGTGGGTTTGATGCGCCGGATGTTCTCGGCAGCTGCGCCACCGTTGTGCGTGAGGAATTGGGTGGTGTGGACGGTTTCGGCAAGGCATTGGCCGTAGGCGGGCGCCTGGCTTATGCCGGTACGGGCGGTGCGATGAAGGTGCTGGGCGATCCAGACCTGCCGGCCAAGGCCGCGCTGGATGTGATCCTCGGCGCACAGATCGGCCAGTTCAGCGGGCAAAGTCTGTTCGATGCGTTCAACACTGACTGGGCCCTGGACAGCCGCGCCGACCGCATGGGCATGCGCCTGCTGGGTACGCCATTGCAGTACCAGGGCCCTTCGTTGATTTCCGAGGGGATTCCATTGGGGGCGATCCAGGTGCCGCCGGACGGTCAGCCGATTGTGTTGCTCAATGATCGCCAGACCATTGGCGGCTACCCGCGCCTGGGCGCCTTGACGCCCTTGGCGCTGGCGCGTCTGGCGCAGTGTCTGCCGGGGCAGACGGTACGGCTGGCGCCAATGCTGCAACACACCGCCCACCAACAACATGTGCAGTTTCTGGCTCAATACCGCGCTGGAACGTGAAAACCGTATTTTCAGATAATTCCTACGATTGCTATGCACCTGGAGAGGTAGCGCCGCACGCTTGAGAAGTGAAAACCTTCCGGCTCCACCTTGGTGCCATGGAAAGGAGTTCACATGCGATACCTCATAGCAACGGCCAGCGTCAGCCCCGGCAATGTTGCGCCTGATTCGGTCCATCTTGGGTTATATGAGTCAGGCGAGCCTCCTGCGCTCGTCAAGCAGGCGACGGCGGATAACTTGCAGGGCGCGGCGGCGATCATCACCGACGACGTCATCGATGACGGCGTGATTGATTCCGCCGATGAGCGTTGGGTCCAGCGCTTCGCGCAGCAGTACCTGGCGTTCGACTGGTTCAGCGGCGCCGGGCCTTTCGACAAACACCTGAAGGTTTTCGCCGAGGATTTCGACAGCTGCGGGGTCGCTCAGACCGTGCGCCTGCACTTCTACCTGGCGCCCGATGCCCTGGCGTTCAGCGCCGGTTACCAGACCGATGCCGACGGCAAGGGGATGGAATTGACGATCTTCCCCGACGTCAATGGCGACAAGCAGATCGACTATGTGGACGCCCAGCTCGTCCGTCAATTGGCGCTCAACTTCCTGGCTTTGCGCTGGTACGGCACTCACGAGCATACCTTTTGCCAACTGCAGCTCTTTGGGGCAGGAGGCAAGCATGGCCTCCATCAATAGTCATGACCTGAGCACATTGCCCACGCGACCATATTCCCGCAGGGAGGTAACCCTATGCGCTACATGAAACTCGTCGCCCAATGTTTATACGAAGACGGCAGCCCCGACGCGGTGACGCTGGAGTGGCACGACAGTCAGCAGGCGCCGTCGCTTGTGCGCTGCGTCACGGTGTTCGACATGAACAATGATGGCAAACTCGATTGCGCGCAGCCGGAGGACGTCGACAACGACGACGTCAGTAATGAATGGGACCGGTTCAAGGCGATCACCCTGGCGCGTCAGTTCCTTGATTTCAAGTGGTACAGCCGGGATCAATCGTTGAGCAAGTTCCTCAAGGTGTCGGCCCATGCCGCGCACCCCGGTGCCTGTGCGGACACGGTACGGCTGGCGTTTCATATCGGCGAGGCGCATGTGGCGTTCAAGGCTGAGTTCTTCAGCGTTGCAGAAGGCCCCCAAGGGGCGTTCAATCCGGACGTCAACGGGGATGGTCAGGTCGATTTCGTGGATGCGGACCTGGTTCGGGCGTTCTGCGCCGGCTACCAGGCGTTGGGTTGGTTCAGCGCCGGTCAGCCGGCCGCTGCCAAGCAGTAAAAGCCTCAGGGCAGGGGGCTGGCGATTGCAAGGGTCCCTTGCCTGGGTGCTTATTTGGAAAGAAACCGCATCCCTTCCTCAAGCCCGCGCAACGTCAACGGATACATCTGGTCCTCCACCAACTCCCGCACGATCCCGGTCGACGCCGTATACCCCCAGGTGTCCTTCGGATACGGATTAATCCAGATCAGCTTCTTGTACTTGGCCATGAAACGCTGCATCCACACATACCCGGCTTCCTCATTCCAGTGCTCCACGCTGCCGCCGGCCTGGGTGATCTCATACGGCGCCATCGACGCGTCGCCGATAAAGATCACTTTGTAATCGGCGCCGTACTTGTGCAGCAGGTCCTGAGTGGAGGTGCGTTCGGAGGTGCGGCGCAGGTTGTTCTTCCACACCGACTCATAGACGAAGTTGTGGAAGTAGAAGTACTCCAGGTGCTTGAACTCGGTCTTGCACGCCGAGAAAAGCTCTTCGCAGATCTTCACGTGGGCATCCATCGAGCCGCCGATATCAAACAGCAGCAACAACTTGATGGTGTTACGCCGCTCCGGGCGCATCTGAATATTCAACAGCCCGGCATCACGGGCGGTATGGTCGATGGTGCCGTCGATATCGAGCTCTTCGGCCGCACCCTGGCGTGCGAATTTGCGCAGGCGGCGCAAGGCGATCTTGATGTTGCGCGTACCCAATTCGACCTGGTCGTCGAGGTTCTTGTACTCGCGCTGGTCCCACACCTTGACCGCCTTGCCCTGGCGTTTGCCGGCATCGCCCACGCGAATGCCTTCCGGGTTGTAGCCGCCAGAACCGAACGGGCTGGTGCCGCCGGTGCCGATCCACTTGTTGCCGCCGGCATGGCGTTCCTTCTGTTCTTCCAGGCGTTTCTTGAATGCTTCGATCAACTTGTCCAGGCCACCCAAGGACTGGATCTGTGCGCGTTCTTCATCGGTCAGCGAGCGCTCGAATTCCTTGCGCAACCAGTCTTCGGGGATCAGCGCCTGCAAATGGTCGTCGAGCTTTTCCAGGCCGTGGAAGTAGGCGCCGAAAGCTCGGTCGAACTTGTCGAAATGCCGCTCGTCCTTGACCAGGATCGCCCGGGCCAAGTAATAGAACTCGTCCATGTCGGCGAAGGTCACGCGCTGTTTCAGCGCGTTGATCAAATCGAGCAGCTCGCGCACCGACACCGGCACCTTGGCTGCGCGCATCTCGTTAAACAGGTTGAGCAACATCAGCGGTTACCGCGACGGCTCATGAACGCCAGACGCTCGAGCAACTGCACGTCCTGCTCGTTCTTCACCAGCGCGCCGGCCAGCGGTGGGATGGCCTTGGTCGGGTCGCGCTCGCGCAGCACCGCTTCGCCGATGTTGTCGGCCATCAGCAGCTTGAGCCAGTCGACCAGTTCGGAAGTGGAAGGTTTTTTCTTCAGGCCCGGCACCTTGCGCACGTCGAAGAATACGTCCAGCGCTTCGCTGACCAGGTCTTTCTTGATATCGGGGTAGTGCACATCGACGATCTTTTGCAGGGTGGTGCGATCGGGGAAGGCAATGTAGTGGAAGAAGCAGCGGCGCAGGAACGCGTCCGGCAGCTCTTTTTCGTTGTTGGAAGTAATGATGATGATCGGGCGCTTCTTGGCCTTGATGGTCTCGTCGATTTCGTAGACGTAGAACTCCATCTTGTCGAGTTCTTGCAACAGGTCGTTGGGGAATTCGATGTCGGCCTTGTCGATTTCGTCGATCAGCAGGATCACCCGCTCCTCGGATTCGAAGGCTTCCCAGAGCTTGCCCTTTTTCAGGTAGTTGCGCACATCGTGCACCTTGTCCACGCCCAGCTGCGAGTCGCGCAGGCGGCTGACCGCGTCGTACTCGTATAAGCCCTGATGGGCCTTGGTGGTGGATTTGATGTGCCAGGTAATCAACTTGGCACCGAAGGATTCGGCCAGTTGCTCGGCGAGCATGGTCTTGCCGGTGCCGGGTTCGCCCTTGACCAGCAGCGGACGCTCCAGGGTAATGGCGGCGTTCACGGCCAGTTTCAGGTCATCGGTGGCAACGTAGGCCTGGGTGCCTTCGAACTTCATCGGTCATTCCTCGGATTCATCAATGCCCGGACTATACCGCGCAGCCCCGGCGACTGTGAACGCAGACGGGTTATTCAGTCTCTGAATGGCCAGTCACTGTGCCACATTTAGTCCGCGCCAGGCTTGGGCTGCTCGTACCGGGCGTTGAAAGCCTGGATGAAACCGTTGCGTAGGATCGCCAGGAACGCAGAGAACGCGCTGACATCCTGCTGGTGCACGCTGCCGCTCAGTTCAACACGCGTGGCGAACTGGTTCTTGCGCTGGTTTTTCAGCACCGTCTCGCTGGCGCCGACCACGGCTTCCCAGATCGAGCGGAAGATGTTCTTGTCCTTGTCTTCCACGTCCTGCTTCCAATCGAAAACTTCCACATCGCGCAGCAAGGGCTTGATATAGCCGCTCAGTTGGCCTTTTTCCGCCTGCGCTTCGACCACCACGTCGCCGGTGCCGGACTTGAAGTCGAACTTGCCATAGGCGGAGGCGAAGTCATTCATGCGTTTGAGTTGCAAGTCACGGGCGCGGAAGCGGAACTCGAATTCCTCGAAGTCACTCAGCGGGTCAAAGGTGGCCGTGGCTTCCAGGGGCGCCTGGCCTTGCAGCAGGGCCTTGCCTTCGAAACGCGCGTCACGCTTGCCTTTGACGTCCACCACATTGGTAAGGTTGTAGAAACTCGCGTTGACCGCCGTCGCGTTGATGTTCACCGCGGGTTTGGAGTTGAAGTTATGGAAGGCGATTTTGCCGTCTTCGATGCGCATTTCATTGAGGGTGATCGGCAGCAATTTGCTCAACTGTTCCTGCCAGTCGGTGCCTTTACCGGTCTGGGACGCCTGCTTGTTTGCACCGCCATCGACGAAGTTGATCTCAGGATTGACGAAATGCCCCTCGGCGACCACGGCATGGTCGTACCACAGCGAGTGCCAGCTCACGGCGAATTCGATCTGCGGCGCGTTGACGAACGGCACCGGTACCTTGCCATCCACCTTGACGATCTTCAGGCCATTGATGCGGTACGCACCGCGCCACAAGGCCAGGTCCACGTCGGTGATTTCGCCACGGTAGTCACCCATGTCGGCGAGCTTTTCATTCAAATAGTTACGCACCAGGTAGGGCAGCGCGATGTTCAAGGCAACCAGCACCACCACCAGCCCGGCGATGGTCCATAGCGGCCAACTGTAGCGACGTTTCATTGGGCAGTTCTCCTAGCAGTTAGGAGATTGACTGTTCGGGTGGCGCCAACGTTCCTCCGACTGGACGCCTTGAAAGGTGAGGCATACCCTTGGACCTTCCTGAAAACCGCCAATAGGACCCGTCATGAGCCGCATCTTTGCAGACAACGCGCACTCCATCGGTAATACGCCCCTGGTTCAGATCAACCGTATCGCACCGCGTGGCGTGACCATCCTGGCCAAGATCGAAGGGCGTAACCCGGGGTATTCGGTGAAGTGCCGCATTGGCGCCAACATGATCTGGGACGCCGAAAGCAGCGGCAAACTCAAGCCGGGCATGACCATTGTCGAGCCCACCTCCGGCAACACGGGCATTGGCTTGGCGTTTGTCGCCGCCGCCCGTGGCTACAAGCTGTTGCTGACCATGCCGGCGTCGATGAGCATCGAGCGGCGCAAGGTGCTCAAGGCCCTGGGCGCCGAACTGGTGCTGACCGAGCCGGCCAAGGGCATGAAGGGCGCTATCGAGAAAGCCGCTGAAATCCTCGCCAGCGACCCGGCCACCTACTTTATGCCGGCCCAGTTCGAAAACCCGGCCAACCCGGCGATCCATGAGAAAACCACCGGTCCGGAGATCTGGAACGACACCGACGGCGCGGTAGACGTGTTGGTGGCGGGCGTGGGCACTGGCGGCACCATCACTGGTGTGTCGCGCTATATCAAGAACGTCCAAGGCAAGCCGATCTTGTCGGTCGCCGTTGAACCGAGCGTCTCGCCGGTCATCACTCAGGCGCTGGCCGGTGAAGAGATCAAGCCCAGCCCGCACAAGATCCAGGGCATCGGCGCCGGTTTCGTGCCGAAAAACCTCGACCTGTCGATGGTCGACCGCGTCGAGCTGGTGACCGACGACGAATCCAAGGCCATGGCCCTGCGCCTGATGCAGGAAGAGGGGATTCTGTGCGGTATCTCGTGCGGCGCCGCGATGGCCGTGGCGGTGCGCCTGGCCGAGAAACCGGAGATGCAGGGCAAGACGATCGTGGTGATTCTGCCGGACTCCGGGGAGCGCTACCTGTCGAGCATGCTGTTCAGCGATTTGTTTACCGAACAGGAAAACCAGGCTTGATTTGAGTCAGCGCCGATAAACCGGGCCTTCTGCATACTCGCCCAACTGTTTATCATGGCCGGCTGCTACGTCTGCTGGCCAGGCGCTTATTTTCAGGAGTTGCTGCATGACCTTTTCTTTGGCCACCAAACTGTCGGTATTACTGCTGTTCATCGGCAGCACGCTGTACGTGCACCTGCGCGGCAAGGCGCGTTTGCCGATGTTGCGCCAGTTCGTCAACCATTCGGCGCTGTTCGCTCCGTATAACGCCTTGATGTACCTGTTCTCGGCCGTGCCGTCCAAGCCGTATCTGGACCGCAGCAAGTTCCCGGAACTGGATGTGCTCAAGGACAACTGGGAAGTGATCCGCGAAGAGGCCATGCACCTGTTCGACGAGGGTTACATCCGCGCCGCCGAAAAGAACAACGACGCCGGCTTCGGTTCGTTTTTCAAGAAGGGCTGGAAGCGTTTCTACCTCAAGTGGTACGACAAACCGCTGCCCTCGGCCGAAGCGCTGTGCCCCAGGACTGTGGCCTTGGTGAGCAGCATTCCCAACGTGAAGGGCGCGATGTTCGCGCTGTTGCCAGGCGGCAGCCACCTCAACCCGCACCGCGATCCCTTTGCCGGCTCGCTGCGTTATCACCTGGGGCTGTCCACGCCGAACTCCGACGACTGCCGCATCTTCGTCGACGGCCAGGTCTACGCCTGGCGCGACGGCGACGACGTGATGTTCGATGAGACCTACGTGCACTGGGTCAAGAACGAAACCGAACAGACCCGGGTGATCCTGTTCTGCGACATCGAACGACCGCTGAGCAATCGCCTGATGACCCGCATCAACCGCTGGGTCAGTAAACAACTGGGGCGCGCGACCGCGCCGCAGAACCTGGACGACGAGCGGGTGGGCGGGATCAACCAGGCCTATGCGTGGAGCAAGACGTTCAGCGACAAATTCAGTGGCGTGGTCAAGCAGTGGAAGCGCAAGCATCCTAAGGCGTACAGGATCGCGCGGCCGGTGTTGGCGGTTGTTGTGCTGGTATTGTTGTGGCGCTGGTTGTTCTGATCGTAACGCGGTCAAAACTGTGGGAGCGGCGGTGCGACGATTCGACTTGCTCGCGAATGCGGAGTGTCAGTCGCTACATTCTTGACTGATCTACCGCATTCGCGAGCAAGCCCGCTCCCACATTGGTTTTGCAGTGTGGCTTATGACGCGATCAACTGGCGCAACACGTAGTGCAAAATCCCGCCCGACTTGAAGTACTCCACTTCATTCAGCGTATCAATCCGGCACAGCACCTCGACCTTCTCGCTGCTGCCATCCTCCCGTGTAATCACCAGGGTCAGGTTCATCCGCGGCACGATCTCAACGTCGTTCAGCCCAAGAATGTCGACCTTCTCCTTGCCCGTCAGCTTGAGTGACTTGCGGTTCTGATCCAGCTTGAATTGCAACGGCAGCACGCCCATGCCCACCAGATTGGAGCGGTGAATGCGCTCGAAACTCTCGGCAATCACCGCCTTGACGCCCAGCAGGTTGGTGCCCTTGGCGGCCCAGTCACGACTCGAACCCGTGCCGTATTCCTGGCCGGCGATCACCACCAGCGGCGTGCCCGAGGCCTGGTACTTCATCGAGGCGTCATAGATCGCCATCTTCTCGCCGGTCGGGATGTAGAGCGTATTGCCGCCTTCTTCGCCGCCGAGCATTTCATTGCGGATGCGGATGTTGGCAAAGGTGCCGCGCATCATCACTTCATGGTTACCGCGGCGCGAACCATAGGAGTTGAAGTCGCGCGGCTCCACGCCTTTTTCCCGCAGGTAGCGGCCGGCGGGGCTGTCGGTCTTGATGTTGCCGGCGGGGGAGATGTGGTCAGTGGTTACCGAATCACCGAGCAAAGCCGCCACATTGGCGCCTTTGACGTCCTGGATCCGCGGCAGCGGCCCGGCAATATCGTCAAAGAACGGCGGGTGCTGGATGTACGTCGAATCCTCCTGCCACACGTAGGTCGCCGCTTGCGGCACTTCGATGGCCTGCCACTGCTCATCGCCGCCGAACACTTCGGCGTATTCCTTGTGGAACATGCCCGTGGTGACCTGTGCCACCGCGTCGGCGATTTCCTGGCTGCTGGGCCAGATGTCCTTCAGGTACACCGGATTGCCATCCCGATCGTTACCCAAAGGCTCGCTGCTGATATCGATGCGCACGGTACCGGCCAGCGCGTAGGCGACGACGAGGGGCGGCGAGGCCAGCCAGTTGGTTTTCACCAGCGGGTGCACGCGGCCTTCGAAGTTGCGGTTGCCGGACAGTACCGAGGCGACGGTGAGGTCGGCTTTCTGGATGGCTTTCTCGATCGGCTCAGGCAACGGCCCGGAGTTGCCGATGCAGGTGGTGCAGCCGTAACCCACCAGGTCGAAGCCGAGCGTGTCCAGGTACTGCGTGAGGCCCGCCGCCTTGTAGTAGTCGGTGACCACTTTGGAGCCTGGGGCCAGGGAGGTTTTTACCCACGGCTTGCGGGTCAGGCCCTTTTCCACGGCTTTTTTCGCCACCAGACCGGCGGCCATCATCACGCTGGGGTTGGAGGTGTTGGTGCAGGACGTGATCGCGGCGATCACCACAGCGCCGTTTTTCAGGCGGTAGGTCTGGCCGTCGTACTCGTAATCCGCTTCGCCCACCAAGTCGGCATTGCCGACGGCAACACCACCGCCGCCTTCGCTTTCCAAACGGCCTTCTTCTTTATTGGTGGGTTTGAATTGCAGGTCAAGGAAGTCGCTGAATGCCTGAGCGACGTTCGGCAGGGCCACGCGGTCCTGCGGCCGTTTCGGCCCGGCCAGGCTGGCCTCTACACTGCCCATGTCCAAGGCCAGGCTGTCGGTGAACACTGGCTCCTGGCCGGCGTTGCGCCACAGACCCTGGGCCTTGGTATAAGCCTCGACCAGTTTGACCGTTTGTTCCGGACGACCCGACAGGCGCAGGTAGTCCAGCGTCACTTCATCTACCGGGAAAAAGCCGCAGGTGGCGCCGTATTCCGGGGCCATGTTGGCGATAGTCGCGCGATCCGCCAAGGGCAGGTCGGCCAGGCCGTCGCCATAGAATTCGACGAATTTACCCACCACGCCTTTTTTGCGCAGCATCTGGGTCACGGTCAACACCAGGTCGGTGGCAGTGATGCCTTCCTTCAATTTGCCGGTGAGCTTGAAGCCGATCACCTCTGGAATCAGCATCGACACCGGCTGGCCGAGCATCGCCGCTTCCGCTTCGATACCGCCCACGCCCCAGCCCAGTACGCCGAGGCCGTTGATCATGGTGGTGTGGGAGTCGGTGCCCACCAGCGTGTCCGGGAAGGCATAGGTACGGCCGTCTTCGTCCTTGGTCCAGACGGTGCGGCCCAGGTATTCGAGGTTGACCTGGTGGCAGATGCCGGTGCCCGGTGGCACCACGCTGAAGTTGTCAAAGGCGCTCTGGCCCCAGCGCAGGAAGGCGTAGCGTTCGCCGTTGCGCTGCATCTCGATGTCGACGTTTTGCTCGAATGCATCGGCGTTGCCGAACTTGTCGACCATCACCGAGTGGTCGATCACCAGGTCCACCGGCGACAGCGGGTTGATGCGCTGCGGGTCGCCCCCGGCCTTGGCCACGGCGGCGCGCATGGCGGCCAGGTCGACCACGGCGGGTACGCCGGTAAAATCCTGCATCAATACACGGGCGGGGCGGTACTGGATCTCGCGGTCGGACCGGCGTTCCTTGAGCCAGGCCGCAATCGCCTTGAGGTCGGCGCCGGTGACGGTCTTGTTGTCTTCCCAGCGCAGCAGGTTTTCCAGCAGCACCTTGAGCGACATCGGTAGCGTGTCCAGGTCGCCCAGGCTCTTGGCGGCCTCGGGCAGGCTGAAGTAGTGGTAGGTTTTGCTGTCTATTTCCAGGGTCTTAAGGGTTCTCAGGCTATCAAGCGATGACATGATATGGCTCCTTATGGTCCGCACGGCTACGGACCTGACGGGACGAACAGAGCGATCAAGGTAGCCCTGTTTTCATTAGCAGACTAATAACTGGACTCTATGGTTAAGTCCAAGGTTCCGATCAGCTATCATGCGCGCGTTTTCATGACAGGCATTGCGATAGCGCAAGCAGGTTACCAGGAGAGTTGATGAACACCCTTTTTATGCACTGCCGCCCGGGTTTTGAAGGCGAAGTCTGTTCCGAGATAGCGGAGCACGCCGCGCGCCTGAACGTCTCCGGCTACGCCAAGGCCAAGACTGGCAGCGCCTGCGCCGAATTTGTCTGCACCGAAGACGACGGCGCCCAGCGCCTGATGCACGGCCAGCGCTTTGCCGAGTTGATCTTCCCCAGGCAGTGGGCGCGCGGGGTGTTCATTGACCTGCCGGAAACCGACCGCATCAGCGTGATCCTGGCGCACCTGCAAGGTTTCCCGCTGTGCGGGAGCCTGTGGCTGGAAATGGTTGACACCAACGACGGCAAGGAACTGTCGAATTTCTGCAAGAAATTCGAGGTGCACCTGCGCAAAGCCTTGTTGAATGCCGGCAGACTGGTGGACGACCCGAGCAAACCGCGCCTGCTGTTGACCTTCAAGAGCGGCCGCGAAGTGTTCATGGGCCTGGCCGAGTCGAACAACTCGGCGATGTGGCCGATGGGTATCCCGCGCCTCAAGTTCCCGCGTGACGCGCCCAGCCGTTCGACGCTCAAGCTGGAAGAGGCCTGGCACCACTTCATCCCCCGCGACCAGTGGGACGAGCGCCTGCATGGCGACATGACCGGCGTCGACCTCGGCGCAGCCCCCGGCGGCTGGACCTGGCAACTGGTCAACCGTGGCATGCTGGTGACCGCCATCGACAACGGCCCCATGGCCGAAAGCCTGATGGACACCGGCCTGGTGCAGCATTTGATGGCCGACGGCTTCACCTTCGTGCCCAAGCAGCCGGTGGACTGGATGGTCTGCGATATCGTCGAGAAGCCGGCGCGTAACGCAGCGCTGCTGGAAACCTGGATTGGCGAGGGGTATTGCCGTGAAGCGGTGGTGAACCTGAAATTGCCGATGAAGCAGCGTTACGCCGAAGTGAAGCGCTTGCTGGAGCGTATCGAGGAAGGCTTCAAGACGCGTGGCATTCGCGTAGAGATCGGTTGCAAGCAGCTGTACCACGACCGCGAGGAAGTGACCTGCCACCTGCGCCGGCTTGTAGACGCAAAGAAACCCAGGGCCCGCTGAGCCTTCAAGGTGAACACAGGACCCATGTGGGAGCGGGCTTGCTCGCGAAAGCGGTATAACTGTCGAAATTTATGTTGAATGTGCCCGCGTCTTCGCGAGCAAGCCCGCTCCCACAGGAGATCGGGTTGGTTTTAGGAGTGAAGTATGAGTCTTGAACTGCCTGTCGACGCGACTTTGGACGCCACCGGCCTCAACTGCCCGGAACCTGTGATGATGCTGCACCAGCACATCCGCGACCTGCCGGCCGGCGGGCTGCTCAAGGTGATCGCGACCGACCCGTCGACGCGCCGCGATATCCCCAAGTTCTGCGTGTTCCTTGACCACGAACTGGTGGATCAGCAGGAGCAGGCCGGTACTTACCTGTACTGGATTCGCAAGAAAGCCGATTAAGCCCGCGCCTTGTCGGCGCGGATGCGCCGGCGTGCGCTGCGCGCCAGGCGCACCAGCAGCATCCCGGCCGCGCAGCTCAGGCCCACGATCAGGCCTTGCCACAAGCCGCTTGGGCCGCTCGGCTCGCCCAGCCAATCGGTGAGCCCCAGGGCGTAGCCGACCGGCAGGCCCACGCCCCAATACGCGAACAGGGTCAGCACCATGGTCACCCGCGTGTCCTGGTAGCCACGCAGCGCGCCCGCCGCAGTGACCTGGATCGAGTCGGAGAACTGGAACAGCGCCGAGAACACAATCAGCATCGACGCCAAGTGAATCACCACCGGGTCCGGGGTGTAGATCGCCGCGATCTGCTCGCGAAACACCAGCATCAGGCTGCAGGACAGGCAAGCGTAGGCCAGCGCCGTGCCCATGCCGACGCCGGCGGCGAAGCGTGCCTCACGCGGCTCGCCACGCCCCAGCGCCTGGCCGACGCGCACGGTCACGGCCATGCTCAAGGAGTAGGGGACCATGAACACCAGCGAGCTGACATTCAGCGCGATCTGGTGGCCGGAAACCACGGTGGCCCCCAGGCTGCCGAGCAGCAGGGCGATCACCGCAAAAATGCTCGACTCGGCAAAAATCGCAACGCCGATGGGCAGGCCGATGCCCAGTACTCGCTTGATCACCGTCCACTGCGGCCAGTCGAAACGCTTGAACAACTCGCTGCTCTGGTAGGCCTCGCCCCAACGGGTCCAAACCGCCAGGCCCAGCAGCATCACCCACATCGCAATGGCCGTGGCCCAGCCACACCCGACACCGCCCATGGCCGGCACGCCCAAGTGACCGTAGATGAAGATGTAGTTCAGCGGAATATTCAGCGCCAGGCCGCACAGGCCCATGACCATGCTCGGCCGCGTGCGGCCCAGGCCGTCACTGAAGCAACGCAGCACGTAATACAGCGCAATGGCCGGCATGCCGGCGGCGATGCCGTGCAGGTAACCCATGGAGGGCTCGATCAGGTCCGGCTCGACCTTCATCGCCTGCAGGATCGGTTCGGCGCAGAGCAACAACAACGCCCCCGAGATCCCGACCACCACCGCCAACCACAAGGATTGACGCACCAGCGGCCCGATTTCACTGAACTGGCCGGCACCGTAGCGCTGGGCGACTTTTGGTGTAGTGGCCAGCAGCGTGCCGGTCATCAACAGGTACACGGGAATCCAGATCGAGTTGCCCAGGCCCACCGCCGCCAGGTCCTGCGGGCTGACACGCCCGGCCATCACCGCATCGACAAAGCTCATCGCGGTGGTGGCCAGTTGGCCGATGATGATCGGCAAGGCAAGCGTCAGCAGGCCGCGCACTTCCCGGCGGACGCGGGCGGGACGGGTGAGGGGGGCGGTGGCAGTGTTCACGTACAGGTGTCCAGTCAAAAGGCAGGTCAAGGACGGCGCAGTCTACGCCTTGACGCATCGGTCAGGAAAAAACCTGTGTTAGCGATTTGTAAACGGTTTTCCAAGCGGTGGGGGGGGGGGCCGGGAGTCTAACTCGGTCAAAACTGTGGGAGCGGGCTTGCTCGCGAATGCGGTGTGTCAGTCAC
>NZ_JACCQQ010000020.1:0-133018 GCF_014268345.1 Pseudomonas sp. SWRI18 | reverse complement strand
CGCAGGTCATTCCTTCTACGCTGAATATTTGCATAACGCGACTCCTTGATGAGCTAGATCATTGTAGTGAGCGGGCTTGCCCCGCGCTGGGCTGCGAAGCCGCCCCAAACCAGGCGACCGAGTTTTATCTGCAGTTCGGCGTTGTCCTTATTGGGGCGGCTTCGCCACCCAGCGCGGGGCAAGCCCGCTCACTACACCAATACCAATGAGGTTGGAGCCCAGTCTCGACCTTGCCACAATGGCAAGGTCAAGTTCTGAAAACTTCTGCCGGGCTGGTATTCCGTGGCGTCAAAGGCCAAGCTTCACCCCTCTTTGATTCGAACCACGGAGCATTCGCCATGCGCTGTTCGTTTTTTGCCCTTGTCGGCCTGATGAGCTTGTCTGCCGCGGCGCCCCAGGCCATTGCCGCAGAAGATTATGCGGTGCTGATCATTTCCCGGGAGCGCCTGGAAGTGCCGACCACCTGTGAAATCGGGCTCTATATTCAGGATCAATTGGCCGGCCGCTTGTTCCAGGAAGAGTCCACCTCGTTCAACCTGCCTGCCGGCGATGTGTCACTGCGCCTGAAACTGCTGCCAGGGCAATCGCCGGGCTGTCTGCCTGGCCTGCTCGCTCCGCCCGCGCAGAACATCACGCTCAAGGCCGGTGACGTGCGCAAATTGCGCATCGCCCAAGGCCCGGACGGGATGTACCTCAAGGCCGCCGAACTGGGCTATTGAGCCCTTGACCTTCCCCGTAGGTCAAGGTTGATCCTAGGGGCAATGTCTTCTGGAGGACTGCCCCATGAATGGATCCACCACCTTTGACCTGCCCATCAGCGGCATGACCTGCGCCAGCTGCGCCGGCCGTGTCGAACGCGCGCTGGGCAAGGTACCCGGGGTGCAGAGCGTCAGCGTCAACCTGGCCAATGAACGTGCCCATGTTGAAGTACTCGGCCAGATGGCCCCCGGCGTGCTGATCGCCGCCGTCGACAAGGCCGGCTACACCGCCACCCTGCCCCAAAGCGAAACGGCCACCGAGGCCGGCCAGGCCCAGCGCCTGCACCGCGAGCGTTGGGCGCTGCTGTTGGCAATCCTGCTGGCGCTGCCGTTGGTGCTGCCGATGCTGGTGGAACCCTTCGGTCTGCATTGGATGTTGCCTGCCTGGGCACAGTTCGCCCTGGCTACACCGGTGCAATTCATCTTTGGCGCACGTTTCTACAGTGCCGCCTGGAAAGCCGTGCGCGCCGGCGCCGGCAATATGGACCTGCTGGTGGCCATCGGCACCAGTGCCGGTTATGGCCTGAGTGTCTACCAATGGCTCACCGCCCCGGCGCCGCACCTGTATTTCGAAGCCTCGGCGGTGGTGATTGCCTTGGTGCTGCTGGGTAAATACCTGGAAAGCCGCGCCAAACGCCAGACAGCCAGCGCCATCCGCGCCCTGCAAGCCCTGCGCCCCGAACGGGCAATTCGGCTACTCGACGGCCGTGAAGAAGACGTCGCCATCAGCGCTCTGAAGCTCAACGATCTGGTGCTGGTCAAACCCGGCGAGCGCTTCCCGGTGGACGGTGAAGTTGTCGAAGGCCAAAGCCATGCCGATGAAGCATTGATCAGCGGTGAAAGCCTGCCGGTACCGAAACAGCCCGGCGACAAGGTCACCGGCGGCGCCATCAACGGCGAAGGCCGCCTGCTGGTGCGTACCCTGGCCCTTGGCGCCGAAAGCGTATTGGCGCGGATCATCCGCCTGGTGGAAGACGCCCAGGCTGCCAAGGCGCCGATCCAGAAACTGGTGGATAAAGTCAGCCAAGTGTTCGTCCCGGCCGTGCTGGTGCTGGCGTTGGTCACTTTGCTGGGGTGGTGGCTGTATGGCGCGTCCCTGGAGACCGCGATCATCAATGCCGTCGCCGTGCTGGTGATTGCCTGCCCGTGCGCCCTGGGCCTGGCCACGCCGACCGCGATCATGGCCGGCACGGGCGTCGCCGCGTGCCACGGCATCCTGATCAAGGACGCCGAAGCGCTGGAGCGCGCCCATGAAGTGAGCGCCGTGGTCTTCGACAAGACCGGCACACTCACCTCCGGTACGCCGAAAATCGCCCACCTGGCGGCGGTCGATGGCAACGAGGCGTTGCTGTTGCAATACGCTGGCGCGCTGCAACGCGGCAGTGAACACCCGCTGGCCAAGGCCGTGCTCGATGCGTGCAAAGAGCAAGGGTTGACGCTGGCCGACGTGAGCGCCAGCCAATCCCTGACCGGACGCGGCATCGCCGGCATGCTTAATGGCCAGTCGCTGGCCCTGGGCAATCGTCGCCTGCTGGAAGAAAGCGGCTTGAGCATGGGTGAGCTGGATGCCCGCGCCGCAGCCTGGGAAGCCGAAGGGCGCACCTTGTCGTGGCTGATCGAGCAAGGCGCAACTCCGCGCGTGCTGGGTTTATTCGCCTTTGGTGACACCCTCAAGCCCGGTGCGCTGGCGGCCGTGCAACAACTCAAGGCCCGGCACATCAGCAGCCATTTGCTCACCGGCGACAATCGCGGCAGTGCCCGCGCGGTCGCCGAGGCCCTCGGTATTGAAGACGTGCACGCCGAAGTGCTGCCCGCCGACAAAGCGGCCACCGTCGCCGAATTGAAAAAAACCGGCGTAGTGGCCATGGTCGGTGACGGCATCAACGACGCCCCGGCCCTGGCCGCCGCCGATATCGGCATTGCCATGGGCGGTGGCACCGACGTGGCGATGCACGCGGCGGGTATCACCCTGATGCACGGCGATCCGCGCCTGGTGCCGGCCGCCCTGGAAATCAGCCGCAAGACCTACGCCAAGATCCGCCAGAACCTGTTCTGGGCCTTTGTGTATAACCTGATCGGTATTCCCCTGGCGGCCTTCGGCCTGCTCAACCCGGTATTGGCGGGGGCGGCGATGGCCTTGTCCAGCGTCAGCGTGGTGAGCAACGCCTTACTGTTGAAGACTTGGAAACCCAAGGATCTGGAGGATCAACGCCCATGAACATCGGCCAAGCCGCACGCCAAAGCGGGCTGAGCGCCAAGATGATTCGCTACTACGAATCCATCGATCTGCTCAAAGCCGCCCATCGCACCGACAGTGGCTATCGCCTCTACGGCCAGGAGGATTTGCACACCCTGGCGTTTATCAAGCGTTCGCGGGATCTGGGGTTTTCCCTGGAGGAAGTCGGCAAGCTGCTGACCCTGTGGCAGGACCGGCAACGGGCCAGCGCGGATGTGAAGGCGCTGGCGCGCCAACATATCGATGAACTGAATCAGAAGATCCTGGAACTGGGGCAATTGCGCGATACGTTGCAGGACTTGGTGGAGCATTGCCAAGGTGATGACCGGCCGGATTGCCCGATCCTCAAGGAGTTGGCGTCGGGCCCTTGCTGCACCTGATGCCTTAACTGAATCAACACAACACCAATGTGGGAGCGGGCTTGCTCGCGAAAGCGGTGGATCAGTCAGTGAATCTGTCGACTGACACTCCGCATTCGCGAGCAAGCCCGCTCCCACAGTTTGATCTCCCTTTACCCAAAGATCACTGCATCCACGGCGGCGGCGGTGGCTCGTCCGAGACCTTGCTCTGTGGCGCATCATCCGCCGCGCGAACCGCCTGGCGACGTTCTTCATCCAGCCGCGCCGCTTCGATCTCGCGGATCACACCGCCGACGTCCGCCAACTCTTCCGGCTCGTCGAACTCACCGGTCAAAATGCTGGCCGGGTGCAAGGTGCCGGCTTCGTAGAGCGCCCACATTTCCTTGGCGTACTTGGTCTTCTTCAATTCCGGGGCAAAACGCCCGAAATAGGAAGCCATGTTGCCCACATCCCGCTCCAGCATGCTGAACGCGTGGTTGTTGCCCGCCGCATCCACCGCCTGCGGCAGGTCGATGATCACAGGGCCGGTCGGCGTGAGCAGTACGTTGAACTCGGACAGGTCACCGTGCACCAGACCGGTACACAGCATCAGCACGATCTGCGAAATCAGGAAGGCGTGGTATTCGCGCGCCTGGTCCGGCTCCAGCGTCACGTCGTTCAGACGCGGCGCCGCATCGCCGTACTCGTCGGCCACCAGCTCCATCAGCAGCACGCCTTCCAGGAAGTCATAAGGCTTGGGCACCCGAACGCCCGCTCCGGCCAGGCGGAACAACGCCGCCACTTCGGCGTTCTGCCAGGCGTCTTCGGTTTCTTTCTTGCCGAACTTGGAACCCTTGGCCATGGCCCGGGCCTGCCGGCTGTTACGGACCTTACGGCCTTCCTGGTATTCGGACGCTTGACGAAAACTTCGTTTGTTCGCCTCCTTGTAAACCTTGGCGCAACGCAATTCGTTGCCGCAGCGCACCACATAAACAGCTGCTTCTTTACCACTCATGAGTGGGCGCAGCACTTCGTCGACCAGACCGTCTTCGATCAGGGGTTCAATGCGTTTAGGAGTCTTCATCAGCTTTTATTGTGGGTCCTGTATTACCAAACACGCGTGTGGCACTCGTTATACGGCAATCGGCGCGCCGGTGGGAGAGGCTACCGACCTCTGACCACTCAAGAATGCATCCAATATGCCAATTTACGTTGCAATCAACGTTCAATAATCGCGGTAACGCCTTGGCCGCCAGCAGCGCAGATCGAAATCAGCCCACGGCCCTTGCCCGCCGCGTCCAGCAGCTTGGCCAGATTGGCGACGATCCGCCCACCGGTGGCGGCAAACGGGTGCCCGGCGGCCAGGGAACTGCCCTTCACATTGAGCCGGCTGCGGTCGATGGCGCCCAGCGGCGCGTCAAGGCCAAGCCGGGTCGCGCAAAAGTCGGCATCTTCCCAGGCCTTGAGCGTGCACAACACCTGGGCGGCGAACGCTTCGTGGATCTCGTAGTAGTCGAAGTCCTGCAGCGTCAGGCCATTGCGCGCCAGCAACCGTGGCACCGCGTACACCGGCGCCATCAGCAGGCCTTCGGCGCCGTTGACGAAATCCACCGCCGCCGCTTCGCCATCGCGCAGGTAGGCCAGGATGGGCAAACCGCGTTCCTTGGCCCAGGCTTCGCTGCCCAGCAGCACCAGTGATGCGCCATCGGTGAGCGGCGTGGAATTGCCGGCGGTGAGCGTGCCCTTTTCGCTGCGTTCGAAGGCCGGTCTAAGGGCCGCGAGCTTTTCCAGGGTCAGGTCGGGGCGCAAATTGTTGTCGCGGGTCAGGCCGAGGAAAGGTGTGAGCAAATCGTCGTGCCAGCCTTCGGCGTAGGCGGCGGCCATGTTCTGGTGGCTTTGAAGGGCCAGTTGGTCCTGCTCGGCACTAGGGATCTGCCAGGTCTGCGCCATCAATTCGCAGTGTTGCCCCATGGACAAGCCGGTACGCGGCTCGCCGTTGCGCGGCAGTTGCGGCTTGAGGTGCTGGGGACGAAGTTGTAACAGGACCTTTAATTTATCCGCCATGGACTTGCTGCGGTTGGCTTGCAGCAGGATCTTGCGCAGCCCTTCGTTTATGCCAATGGGCGCATCGGACGTGGTGTCCACCCCGCCGGCAATACCGCATTCGATCTGGCCCAGGGCGATTTTGTTAGCCACCAGCAACGCGGCTTCCAGCCCGGTACCGCAGGCTTGTTGGATGTCATAGGCCGGGGTTTGCGGCGACAGGCGCGAACCGAGCACGCATTCGCGGGTGAGGTTGAAGTCGCGCGAATGCTTGAGCACCGCGCCGGCGGCCACTTCACCCATGCGCAGGCCGTGCAGGTTGTAGCGCTCGATCAGGCCTTCCAGGGCAGCGGTAAGCATCGCCTGGTTGCTCGCCGTGGCGTAGGGGCCATTGGAGCGGGCGAACGGAATGCGGTTACCGCCAATGATCGCGACACGGCGCACTTGATTCATGGAAAGCTCCCTGGTGGATGTGGGGTAAGTCTCTCAGACTAGCCTAGGCTTAATCGAACGACTGCGACCCGCGAATGGTCAACCCCTTTGAACCCCAGCCTTCGGAGAGCGTTCCATGTCTGACCGTTATATCGACTTCGCCAACTCAAGCCTCGGCCATCGCCTGGTCGCCGCCATTGGCCTGCCGTCACCGGTACGCCTGGAACGCTGGCAAGCCGGGCGCCTGCGTCCGGTCGAAGGGGCGTTGCTGCTGGGGGGTGGCGCGCTGGCGACCCAGGTGCAGGCGTTCGCCAATAAACTGACCGATGCCATTTACACCTACGGCAACGGAGCATCGACCTGGATTCCCGGCCATGGCCCCAAGCTCAAGGCCGTGGTATTCGACGCCAGCGACTTGCAACACACCGACCAGCTCAAGCAAGTGCGCGAATTCTTCCAGCCATTGCTGAAAAACCTGGATAACAGCGCGCACCTGGTGATTCTCGGTCGCGCCCCAGAAACCCTCGCCGACCCGTTTGCCGCCAGCGCGCAACGCGCCCTGGAAGGCTTCAGCCGCTCCCTGGCCAAAGAGTTGCGCAACGGCGGCGTGTTGCAATTGCTCTATGTCGGCGACGGTGCCGAAGACCAACTCGAAGGCGCGCTGCGCTTCTTCCTCTCACCGAAAAGCGCCTATATCTCCGGCCAAGTGATTCGCCTGCAAGCCTGCGCCACGCCGGTCGAAGATTGGACACGCCCCCTGGCCGGGCGCAAGGCTTTGGTGACCGGCGCCGCGCGTGGCATTGGCGCCTCTATCGCGCAAACCCTGGCCCGCGACGGCGCCGAGGTGATCCTGCTCGACGTACCCCAGGCCAAGGCCGACCTCGAAGCCCTGGGCGCGCGTCTGGGCGCCCGCACCGTCGCGCTGGATATCTGCGCCGAAGACGCCGCCAGCCAATTGATCGAACACCTGCCCGATGGCCTCGACATTCTGGTACACAACGCCGGCATCACCCGCGACAAAACCCTGGCCAACATGACCCCGGAATACTGGGACGCCGTGCTGGCGGTCAACCTCAATGCGCCGCAAGTACTGACCAAGGCATTGCTCGACAGCGGGACCCTGCGCGACAACGCCCGCGTGGTGTTGCTGGCGTCGATCAGCGGCATCGCCGGTAACCGTGGGCAAACCAACTACGCCGCCAGCAAGGCCGGGTTGATCGGCCTCGCGCAGGCTTGGGCGCCGCTGCTCAAACCGCGCGGCATCAGTATCAACGCCGTGGCCCCAGGCTTTATCGAAACCCAGATGACGGCGCATATTCCGTTTGCCTTGCGTGAGGCCGGGCGACGTATGAGCTCGTTGGGCCAGGGTGGCCTGCCCCAGGACGTCGCCGAAGCGGTGGCCTGGCTGGGTCAACCGGGTTCCGGGGCGGTAAGCGGCCAGGCGCTGCGGGTGTGTGGGCAAAGTCTGCTGGGAGCTTGAACATGCAATGGAAGACCTTAGGCACTGCGCCGTTCCTGCCGCCGCTGTACTGGCGTGCGGCGCTCAAACGCAAGATCACCGGCAGCACCTTGCCCGAGCAGGGCTTGCGCTGCCCCGTGAGCATCGATCCCAGGCAGGTGGCGGCGTATCGCAAGGTCTGTGGTTTCGACGACAGCCCGATACTGCCGGCGACTTATCCCCACATTCTGGCGTTCGGCCTGCAGATGCAGTTGCTGACGGACCAAAGCTTTCCCTTTCCACTGCTGGGGTTGATCCACCTGAGCAACCGCATCCGCATCCATCGGCCTCTCGGTGGTGTGAGTGAATTGTCCGTCGGCGTGCATGCGCAGAACCTCAAGCCCCACCCCAAGGGCGCGACCTTTGACCTGGTCACGACCGTCGAAGATGCCCTCGGTCTTCTATGGGAAGCCGAAAGCCGCATGCTGTGCCGGGGCGTAAAACTGGAGGGTGAACCTGGGAGTGACGTCGTCCAGCCCTCCCCCAACCAGGTCAGCGAACTGACTCGCTGGAACGCCCCCGCCGATATCGGCCGCCGTTACGCGCGGGTTTCCGGCGACTACAACCCGATCCACCTCAGCGCCCACACCGCCAAACTGTTCGGCTTCCCGCAGGCCATCGCCCACGGGCTGTGGAACAAGGCGCGCACCCTCGCGGCCCTCGGCGACCATTTGCCCGCCGCCAATATCGAAATAGACGTGGCGTTCAAAAAGCCCGTGCGCCTGCCTGGTGAAGTGACGTTATTAAGCAGCGCCCCCGGTTCCGCCGGTGAGTTCTGGTTGAAAGGCGCGGGCGATATTGAACATATGGTGGGCAAATGGCGGCCGATCACGTAGGCAAACCCGCAAGGCGGCCCTGATTGGACCTGTGTCCGCAATCACCGGAAGGATTTATACAGGGGAAACAGGTTGTTCAACGTATCGAGCAACCGCACCAGATAGATCGGCTTGCGGAACAGATCCAGCACCTGCAGACGGAGCAAGTCACTTACATCGTCCATGTCGGCGTGACCGGACATCACGATCACCGGCAGGTGCGAGCGCGAGGTGTGTTCGCGCAGGCGTTTAATCAACGATATCCCGCTTTCCTCGGGCATGCGCAAGTCGGTGATGACTAGGGCGATATCGGGGTGGAGTGTCAGTTCTTGCAGGGCGAAGGTAACGGATGTGGCGGTGTAGCAGACAAATCCCTCATTTTCGAGGGATTCGGCGAGTTCAATCAGGGCATCCTCTTCGTCGTCCACCAAAAGAATTTGCTGGCGAAGGGGCGAAGAGGCGCTCATGGCAGTACCTGGGATGGATAAACTTTAATAAGAGGTTTGCACATTGATGAACGGATTATCAAGTCGTCATTTTGGTAGCAACGCTGTCGAAGATGGACTTGATCTTAGTTCCAAGCCCTGAACCGGCGCCAACGATCACCAGTGCAACCATCGCCACGATAATCGCGTATTCAATACCCGAAGCACCATCTTTGCGTTGAAAGAACAATTGCGTCTGGACATACAGTTTCAACATCAGGTCAAGGAACATAAGACTTCTCCCAAAAACGCCACTGAAAGCCGGAAGGGCTCTACCACCAGAGAATTGCGGCGTGCCACTAGAGCATTGTCAACAAACCTCACCCTCACAACTGTAAGAACGCATTAATCACAAAGTATTAGTCGCACATTAATGCCCCCTAAACATTCGGGGTAGAAAAGATTGAAGTTGGTCACTCTGATAAATTTTCGCCTCCTTAATGGCATTTCGTCCTAGCTGAGCTACCGTCAAATAGCCAAATCGTTAGATGTTCATCACAGCCATGTTGCGAAGTAGCCCATTGGATTAACTGGGCGTGTAGTGCAACGGGATAGGGAGAGCCGTCATGAACAGTCGCATCAGCATGGTCCTGGCCGGCTTGTTGCTGATCGGAGCATTGATCGCCGGGTACTGGGGGCTGGTGTTGAGTCGCCCACCGGAGCCTGTCGCAGCACCTGTCATTTCTGTTGATAACAGCCTCGCTGCCGTCGAAGACCAGACCCGCCAACCGGTGGTGGTTCTGGTGCGTGACGTGCCGGCCTTGATTCCACTGACCGCCGCCGACCTGGCCGTGGAAAAACTGCGCACCGTGCCCGCCGGCAGCCTGGCACGGCTCGACCAAGCCGTCGGCCGCGTGCCGTTGCGCACGCTCGGCGCCGGCACCTGGCTCAGCGAAGACAGCTTCAGTGGCGGCGGCCCGCTCGCGCGGATGATTCGCCCCGACGAACGCGCGCTGGCCGTTGCGGTGGATGAGGTAATCGGCGCAGCCGGTCAGTTGGCACCTGGCGATTACGTGGATGTGTTGCTGTTCCTGCGCCAGGACGCCAGCAACGCCGAGCAGTCGGCCCAGATCGCCCTTCCCGCGATGCGCGTGCTCAGCGTCGGTGACCAGTTGGGCCTGGCCAACGACGGCCAACCCGCAGTGCCGCCGCCGGTCACGGTTGAAGCGCGCGCCCAGGCCGCCCAACGCCTAGCCGCCGCACGCACCGTGGTGCTGGCAGTGCCGGAGCCCTTGTTAAGCCGGCTGATGCTTGCCGCCCAGGCCGGCACCTTGCGCCTGGCCGTGCGCAGCGCCGAGGAGCAACGGCTCAGCCGCTACTGGGCCGGGGAAAACGATGCGCCGCAAAAACTCGAAAGCGCCAACCGCGACCTCTACCAATTCACTCAGTTGGCCCTGACCGGCGCGCCAACACGAATCACACCGGCCAGTGGTTCACCCGGCGTGCGCCGTGGCGTTGAAGTGATTCGCGGCGCCCAGGCGGCGCCACAAACTCCGTGATCAAGCAAGGATGCGTTGAATGAGCCATCGCCATGCCCCCCTGTTCACGCACATGGCCTGGGCCTTGATTCTGTCGAGCCTGACAGTCGGCATGGCTGTGCCGGCGCCGGGCAACTGCAGCGCCCTGGGCCAGTTGCCCGCCGTGGTCGAGGTGGGAGAAGGCCTGCAACAAGAGCTGCAGTCGCCGGTGGCAATTACGCGCCTGGCCATTGGCGATCCGAAAATCGCCGACGTGCGGGTCAACGGCGAGCGTCACTTCCTGCTCACCGGTGTCTCGTCCGGCGCCACCAGCCTGATGGTATGGACCGCCTGCGCCAGCGCGCCACGCCAGAGCATGGTGTTCGTCAAGGGCAAGGCTACCTCGGCGCTGACCAGCCTGGCGCTGTCGCCATCGGAAGATCCGCTGCTGCCCAGCCAGGTGCAGACCGACATCCGCTTTGTGGAAGTCAGCCGCACCAAGCTCAAGGAGGCCAGCACTCGGTTCCTGGGCAGGGGCGCGAATTTTTTCCTTGGCAGCCCCAACCTGCTGTCGCCCTCGGAAGGGGTCTTCAAACTGCCGGTGAGCCCTGACAGTTTCAACATCGGTTTTGGCGGAGGCCGCGTCTCGGCCATGATCAACGCCTTGGAACGCAGCGGTTTTGCCTACACCCTGGCACGTCCGAGCCTGGTGGCCATGAGCGGCCAGAGCGCGACCTTCCTGGCCGGTGGCGAGGTGCCGATCCCGGTGCCCAGCGCCGGCAGCGACACCATTTCCATCGAATACAAGGAATTCGGCATCCGCCTGACGCTGGCCCCCACAGTGATCGACCGCAACCGCATCACCCTCAAGGTGGCGCCGGAAGTCAGCGAACTGGACTACAGCAATGCGGTGCAGATCCAGGGCATCCAGGTGCCGGCGCTGACGGTGCGCCGCACCGACACCAGCGTGTCCCTGGCCGATGGCGAAAGCTTTGTGATCAGCGGCCTGATCAGCACCAACAACCGCTCCACGGTCAGCAAGTTTCCCGGCCTGGGCGATATCCCGATCCTCGGGGCGTTTTTCCGCGAATCCAATATCAGCCGCGAAGAAAAAGAACTGCTGATGATCGTGACGCCGCACCTGGTGCAACCCCTGGCCGCCAACGCCCAGCTGCCGTCCTTGCCCGGCGAGAAACTGCGCAGCTACGACCCGAACTGGTACCGGATGTTCTTCCTCGAAAGCGGCAACTTCGACCGGCGCAGTGGGCTTTCCCAATGAGCGACAGCCTGAGCCAGACCTTCCTCGCCATCACCCGCAACAGCACTGACCTGGAGTGGCTGCAGGGCGCCCTCGCGCGCCTTGGCCAAGTCGTCAGCGCCGGCACCGGCAGCCTGGACGAACTGCTCGCCTTGGTGGACGTGACCTTCGCCAGCCTGGTGTTCGTGGGCCTGGACCGGGAAAACGTGGTGGCACAGAGCGCCCTGATCGAAGGGGCCCTGGAAGCCAAGCCGATGCTCGCGGTGGTCGCCCTCGGCGATGGCATGGATAACCAGTTGGTACTCAACGCCATGCGCGCCGGCGCGCGCGACTTCGTTGCCTACGGCTCGCGCTCCAGCGAAGTGGCCGGTCTGGTGCGAAGGCTGAGCAAGCGTCTGCCCGCCGTTGCCCACACGACTCAGTTGGGTGGCCTGACCGTGCTGTTTGGCACCCAAAGCAACGCCGATGGGGCAATGCTGGCTACTCACTTGGCGCTGGTGGTGCAGAAACGCGGGCAGCAAACGCTGTTGCTCGACCTGGGCCTGCCACGCAGTGACAGCCTGGCCTTGCTGGGCCTGGAAAGCACCTTCAATTTCGGTGACGCGTTGCGACACTTGCGGCGTCTCGATACCACCTTGATTAACAGCGCGTTCACCACCGCGCTGGACGGGCTGCGCATCCTGGCGTACGCCACCGGAGACGAGCCGCTCAAACTCACCAGCGCCGCCGAGTTGTTCATGCTGCTCAGCGCCCTGCGCCAACACTTCCAGCACATCGTGGTGAACATCACCGGGCAACCCGACAGCGAAGCGCTGCGCACCTTTGTCAGCCACTGCGACAAGCTGCTGTGGTGCACCGACCAGAACGTCCTGGACTGTCGCCGTAACCTGGCCGTAATCAACCGCTGGCGCGAAAAGGGCATGAACCTCGAGCACGCCAGGCTGGTGGTGGACCGCTACATCAAGAACTGCGCACCCGACACGGCCGCCCTCGAAAAAAGCTTCGGCCTCGAATGCGTCGCCGTGCTGCCCCTGAGCGCGGAACTGCGCCTGAACGTGAAGAACCAGGGCCTGACCTTGTTCGCTCTGGCGCCCCGTGAACCCTTGTCCCAAGCCGTACGCGCCTTGGGCGAGCGCCTGGCAAAACGCTCCGAGGGCCTTGCGAAACCCTCGATGCGCTGGTTTGAACGCATCCTGGGAGCACGACGATGAACGAGAAACTGTTTGGCGGCCCGGCCCGCAGCACCGGTGGCAACACCGACCACGATGGGCTGAAACTGGTGCTGCACCGCTACATCATCGACGCCATCGAGGAGTCAGGTAAGAACCTGCTCGAAGGCACGCGCCAGACCCTGGCGCAATTTGTCACCGACAAAGTGTCCGAATACATCACGCGCATGCGCCTGGCGATCTCGCGCTATGAAATGGAGCGCCTGGCCGAAGAGATCGTCGACGAACTCACCGGTTTCGGCCCGCTGGAAGTGCTGCTGCGCGACGCGTCGGTGACCGAAATCCTGGTCAACGGGCCGCACCGGGTGTTTGTCGAACGCGATGGCCTGCTGCACCAGAGTGACCTGCGTTTCATCGACGACCACCACGTGGAGCGCGTGATGCAACGCATCCTCGCGCCATTGGGTCGGCGCCTGGACGAGTCCTCGCCGATGGTGGACGCGCGCTTGCCCGACGGCAGCCGGGTCAACGCGATCATCCCGCCGATTGCCCTGGACGGGCCGTGCCTGTCGATCCGAAAATTTCGCAAGGACATGCTCAAGAGCAGCGACTTGGTCGCCATGCAGACCATCGACCAGAATATTTTCGAGTTCTTCCAGCATGCCGTGGGCAAGCGCTGCAACATCCTGATCAGCGGCGGCACCGGCACTGGCAAGACCACCTTGCTGAATATCCTTAGCCAGTTGATCAACCCCCACGAGCGCTTGGTGACGATCGAAGACGTCGCCGAACTGCAACTGGGTCACCCGCACGTGGTGCGCCTGGAAACCCGTCCGCCGAATGCCGAAGGCCACGGTGAAGTACGCTCCAGCGACCTGATCCGCAACGCCCTGCGGATGCGCCCGGACCGCATCATCCTCGGTGAAATCCGGGGCGTGGAAGTGCTCGACGTGATGACGGCGATGAACACCGGCCACGACGGTTCCATGAGCACCGTGCACGCCAACAATGCCCAGGACGCGTTGCTGCGCCTGGAAACCCTGGTAGGCCTGACCGGTCGTGTGATCGCCGAAAAGACCCTGCGCCAGATGATCTGCGCCGCGCTGGACGTGATCATCCAACTGACGCGCATGCCCGATGGCCGCCGCTGTGTCAGCGAGGTGGTGGAAGTGGTCGGCGTGCGCGATGACGTGTATGTCACCAATACCCTGTTCCGCCTGGACCGGCGCACCGGCGTCGGTTTCCTGCGCGAGGCGCTCAACCCGGCGGGCGACAAACTGCGCCGCGAATCGGCCTTGCAGTCCTAGGGAGCACGCGATGACGGGACCGGTGTTGCTGCTCATCTGCCTGCTGCTGATCGGCTTGTCGTTCTGGCAGCTTCAGCATGGCCTGCGCAAAGCCCGCACGGACCGTGTGCTGGAACGCCTCGGCCTCGGCCAGCCAGCGAAACAGGAAACCAGCACGACATGGACAGGCCTTGAGCTTATGTTCCAACGCGCCGGGCTCGGCAAACCCACGGACCGCCTGGGCCTGTGGTTGAGTGCCTGGGTGGTTGGCGTGCTATTGGGCTGGTTGCTGGCTGACGGACTGGGCCTGGTCGCGATGACCGTGGGGCCGCCGCTGGTTTTGCGCCTGTATATCGCCTGGCGCTACCGGCGTCGCGTGCAGCGCATGGTCGAGCAACTGCCCCAGTTGCTGGACCACAGCGTGCGCAGCCTCAAATCCGGTCGCACCTTGGCCGACGCCGTATTGGGCGGTATCGAGGGCGTGGAAAACCCGCTCAAGGACGCCATGGCCCGCGTGCAGCGCAACGTGCGCATGGGGGTCAGCCTGCCGGACTCAGTCAGTGACTTCGCCGAGTTCTTCGAGCGCGACGAATTTCGCCTTTTCGCCCTGGGGCTCAAGGTCAATCATCGCTACGGCGGCAACGCCAGCGAACTGCTGGAAAACCTGATCAAGATGATTCGCGAGCGGGAACAGGGCGCCCGTCAGCTCAAGGCCATGACCGGCGAAACACGCATGACCGCCTACGTGCTCGGCGGCCTGCCGGTGCTGATCGTGGGTTACTTCATGGTGGTCAACCCCGGTTACTTGATGACCATGTGGAACGACGACACGGGGCGCCTCATGCTGTTCGGCGCGCTGGCCATGGACCTCGGCGGCACCTTGGTCATGTGGCGCATGCTGAGGAGCGTCTGAGATGGCCCTGCTCGCCAGCGCTCTGATGCTGCTGGCCGCGCTGGTGTTGGTGGGCGGCCAATTGCTTGCCAAGCGACGTCGCGAGCGCCGGGTGTTTGAACGCTTACAAGGGCAGATGGCGGCGGGTGACAAGCTCGGTACGTTCATGCGCCAGCTGGGCGGCAGCACACTGGCGCAGCGCTCGGTCAGCCTGGACAACGAAACCCAGACCCTGCTGAACCGCGTCGGTTGGCGCAAGGCCAACCAGCGTTCGCTGTTCGCTGCCTTCCAGATCGGCTTGCCGATCGTGCTGCTGGGGCTGACGCTGATCGGCCAGCGACTGCTGTTTCGCCACGCGGACCCCGCATGGATTGCCCCGATGTTTGCCCTGGGCATCGGCTACCTGCTGCCCAAACGCGTGCTTGCCGCCGCCGCCAAACACCGCCAGCAGGCCATTGCCAAGGAGATCTCCACCTTCATTCCGCTGCTGCGCATCCTGTTCGAGTCGGGCATGGCGATTGAACAGTCGCTACGCGTGCTGGGCAATGAAGCCCAGGGCTTGCTCCCCGAGCTGACCCATGAACTGCGCCTGGTCCTGGCGCGGGTCGATTCCGGGCTGGAGCTGAGCGAAGAGCTGGGCAAGACCGCGCGCTTGCTCGAAGTGGATGAGTTCACCGACACCTGCATCATCCTGCAGCAGTTGATCCAGCAAGGCGGCGGCGCGATGAAGTCATTGCTGGCGCTCAAACAGTTGCTCGACGACCGGCGCCTGACCCGCCTGCAGGAATACATCTCGAAGATGTCGGCAAAAATGTCAGTGGTGATGATGGTGTTTCTGTTCCCCGCCTTGCTGATCGTGCTTGGCGGCCCGGCCTTTATCGGCATCGCGCGCGCGTTGAGCAATTTTTGAGGCCACCCTTGAGGAGAGATTGATGAAAGTATTGATTGCCGGCCTGGCCCTGCTGATGCTCGGCGGCTGCGCCACTAATGGCCAATCCCCCTGGGCGGCGCTGACCTCATCCGGCAGTTGCGCCAAACCGAGTTCTGAGCAGGAACTGGCACTCAACCTGTCCGATGACCAAGCCAATGAAGGCAAGCTGCACGCCAGCCTGGCCAACCTGCAAAGCCTGCCAGAAGCCCTGCCCCAAGTGCGCCAGCGCAAGGCGCGCAACTACCGCCTGCTCGGGCGCAGCGAGGCCGAACCGTTGTACCGCAGCCTGCTCGGCACCTGCATGACCGCCGAAGGCGAACATGGGCTGGGGCAATTGGCGGCGGCCAGGGGCGACAACGGCCTGGCCATGACGCATCTGCAACGGGCGGCGCGGCTGGCGCCGACCGACGAAAAAATCCGCAATGACTTGGGCGTGGTGTACCTCAACCAATTGCGTGTGGAAGACGCTCGCTTTGAATTCATGACCGCAATCGAGCTAAAGCAGGGCGACACGCTGGCCGCCGTCAACCTGGTGACCCTGTTGATCTATCAAGACGACTGGGGCCAAGCGGCAAAAGTGGTCAGCCAGTTGGGCCTGAGCCCCGAACAGGTCACCGAGGCCCAGGCCCGCGCGCAGAAGCTCCAGGGCACCGGCGCGGCGGCGCGCAAAGTGGCGGCGGTCAGCGCTGCGCGGTCGATCATCCATCAAGTAAGGAGTGAGTGATGAAAGCACATTACCTTGTCGGCCTGGCGCTGCTGCCGCTGAGCGCGCTGGCCATCGAGCCGGGCCCGTCATCCCCGCAACAGGCCGAAACGGAGAACTGGCTGGCGCTGCAGGTCAACGGACGTGCGGCGTCGCCGACGCCGCAACGAACCACGCCCGCGGAACGGGAGCAGGCCTTGCAGCGTTGGCTGGACAGTAACAAGCACCCGATTCCGGAGTTTTTCGATCAGGAAGTGGGCGGGGCATCGGCGGGCGGCGGAGGCAGCAACTAGTGCGCCGTCACCCGCTGGGCCATTGCCGGATGGTTCGGTGCCAGGGCCAGTGCCAGTTGGGTGCGGTTGTGCATGTGGGTCAGGCGCAGCACCTGGGATACATACAGCTTGACGGTGTTTTCGGTGATTCCCAATTCACAGGCGATCTGATAGTTGGTCTGGCCCTTCCCGACCAGGCGTGCAACGTCCAGCTGGCGCGGTGACAGCTGCGTGAAAATCGTCGGAATGTGCGCCGGCCCGGCCTCCTTTGCGACCGGCTCATCATCCTGCGCCTGGCCGGCGCTTGGGCTGCGGCGCACTCTGTCGAGGTCCTGGTACAGGTCATTGATGGACTCGGAGAGGTATTGCAACTTCTGGTTCAAGTGCCCCAGTTGCAGCTCTTTTTGCCGCTCCTGCAATGCCGCTTCCTGGCGCTGCAGGCCTTCGAGCAACTCATCGAGGTTGATCGGTTTCTGGTAATAATCCGAGATCCCTGCGCGCAAAGCCTTTATCACATCCTGTTTATCGGCACGCCCGGTCAGCATGATCGCCTCGAACGCCCGCGCCCTGCCCGCCACCTTCTGCATGGACTGCACCAGTTCGATGCCGTCCATGTCCGGCATGTGCAGGTCCAACAACACCAGGCCAATGTCGGTGTCTTCGCTGAAACGCTGCAAGGCCTGCCGGCTGGATTCACACGGCACGCAGCGGTAACCACTGCTTTCAAGAAACTCACAGAGCTCTTCCACGATCACCGGCTGATCGTCGACCACGAGCACTTTTACCGCCGAGGTAAGCTTGTTCACACGCAACTCCATGCCTGGCAAGCCAAAAGACTGACCTATCCCTTTTGATAGAAAAAACCTGTAGACCCATTCATAAACGTAGACGTAGTTTCCCGCTCTGTACATAGCGATAGAGCCTTTACGCGACTAATGGATCCAAAGCCAATAGAGCAAAAACCCTGTCAATACGGCGGGCGCAAAAGGCTGTTTTCTTGACGTTTTCCAGGGCTGCTCGGCCTTGCCCCTGCTAAACCGTTGATGGATAAGTACCCAGCCACTTTGGACCACTGCGGCACCGATCAATGACCACAACAAAGCATCCAGGCTACTGGCCAGGGCCAGGGCGGCCAGCAGCTTCACGTCCCCCGCGCCAAAGCGGCCCAGCACATAGCCGGGCAAGGTCAGCAGCAGCGCCACGGCAAACGCCCAGCCGCCTTCGCCGGCGGGCGCGCCCAACCAGGTAGCGCCCGCCCATGACAGGTAGATCAACGCCAGCAACGCGCCACCCAAGGTCAAGCCGTTGGCAATTTGCCGTTGATGCATATCCTGCAACGCACACAGTCCTAGCCAGAGCAGTATCACCACGCCATGGATCACGTAAAAAACATCCCTTTTCGCTGATTGATTCTATGCTGATATCCAGTAGTAGCCGTCAGGGTAGACGCCGTCATGAAAACAAGCCTCCCTAGAAAACAAAAAGGTGCCGCAGCGATCGAGTTCGCCCTGGTCTTCGGGATCTTTTTTGCCGTGTTCTATGGGTTGATCAGCTACAGCCTGCCGATGTTGTTGATGCAGTCGTTCAACCAGGCGGCAGCGGAGGCCGTGCGCCAGGCCATGTCGGTGGACCCGGTGGCCGCCGGCACCGCTTACGGCACGCAGGTGGCCAACCGCGCCAAGACAACGGCGATCCTGCAACTGGACTGGATCCCACCGAGCTTCCAATTCACCGAAGACTTGATCACCGCGGCCTACAACGGCACCACGCTGACCGTCACCATCAGCTACCCCACCAGCCGCCTGCATTCCGTCTTCCCGACGTTGGTGGTGCCCGGCATTGGCCCCGTGCCGAATTTGCCGGCCAACCTGACTGCCCGCTCGAGTCTGCAGTTTTGACCTCGGGGGATAAACTCTTCGGGCGCCTGCTCGGCCGCACCAGCGTCACGCCTCTGGCCCCACCCAGTGTGCCGATACCAGGGCTGCAGCTGCAGTTGGATCCCCAAGGCCACGTGTTGACTATCAGCGGCACCCTGCGCCCACAACTCTTGACGCGGGCGGCGGGCGAACCCCGGCCGCTGCTGCGTGAACTGTTGTGCGCCGGCAGTGCCTTGAGCATCGAAGGCAGCCCCGCCGACTGGCAACGCCAGAGCCTGGACCTGGATTTCCAGGCTGTTGCCGGCCAGGTCCTGCACACCCGAGGCTGGATCGAACCCGAGGGTGCCGGCTGGTGCCTGCGCCTGCAGGACATTGGCGACCTGCTCGCCGAGCGGCAACGGGCGCAGCACCGTGAGCAGAACCATCAACTGGCGTGCCAGATGAGCGAGCAGTTACGGGTGTGCAGCCTGCCCCGCGTGCCCGATGTGTTCAACGAGCACTTGCGCAGCCTGGCGCAGCGTTGGCGAATCCCCTGCATCGCCTTGGCGTTGCTCGATGAGGAAGACCAGGGCTGGCGGATCTACAGCCACTACGCGGCCCACGATGCCCCCGCCTTGTGGCAGACCGGCCAGGCCCTGGGCACCTGCCTGGACAGCGCCAACGGCAATGCGCCGCTGAGCCTGGCCCAAGCGCGTAGCGACAACCCACGCCTGCAGGGTATTTTCGGCAATGCCGATGGGCTTCTGGTGCCCTATCGTGACAGCCGGGGCGTCGCCGCCTGGCTGCTTTGCGGCTTTTTCAGTGGTCAATCGCAGACCAGCGAACGGGACTGGCTGAACCTCACCGCCGCCCTCGCCGCCCCGCTGCTGAGCCGCTTGCGTGAACAGCGCTATCACCGCCAGCTCGAACGCATGGAAGCCCTGCAAGGCCTGCTCGGCACCGGCTGGTGGGAGCTGCTGCCGAACACCCATGAAATCCAGCTCGCACCGCAGTTGCTGCACAACCTCAGCGCGGAAGATATGCCAAGCCGCCAGGCGCTGGGCCAGTGGCTGGAACTGATCCACCCCGCTGATCGCCAGGAACTGGGCAGTCGCCTGCACGACCTGCAAACCCTGGGCAACCCCCTGTTGGCCAGCGTGCGCCTGCAACGCAGCGACGCCGACCACAACCCGCTGTGGTATCGCGTACAGGGCCAGGTGCTGGGCGTGGGCGACAGCCGGCGCTGGATCGGCTTCATGCTCGACATCAGCGACATCAAGAACCAGCAAACGCAAGCCGCCGCCGCCCATGCACGCCTGGACAACCTCATCGCCAGCTCACCGGCGGTGATCTATGTGCAGCGCTACGTCAACGGCGCCTTGCACCCGGCCTTCTTCAGCGACAGCCTGTTGCCGCTGCTGGGCTGGACATTGGCCGACTGCAACCACGACAGCCTGGCCTCCCTGATCCATCCCGACGACCGCGACCTTTACTTCGAACGCACCCGCCAGCTGTTGCGAGAAGGCGCCGTGCGCAGCCGCTATCGCCTGCGCGACAAACAGGGCCAGTACCATTGGCTGCTGGATGAAGCCAAGTTACTGCGCGATGACCTTGGCTTGCCGCTCGAAGCGGTGGGGTTGTGGCTGGACGTCACCGAAGCGACGCTGGCCGCCGAACAGGTCAAACAAAGCGAAGAGCGCTACCGCATCCTGGTTGAAGACTCCCCGGCGATGATCTGCCGCTATCGCCCGGACCTGACACTGACCTTCGGCAACACGCCGCTGGCCAACCACCTGGAGTGCCTGCCCGCGCAACTGCCGGGGTTGAACCTGGGCCATTGGCTGTCGGACGAACAACGCCAGGCCTTTGTGCAACGCATCGGCCAATTGACCGTTGAATTCCCGGTCAGCACCGCCGAAATCAGCCTGGAACTGCCCGGCCGCGAACATGCCTGGTGGGTCTGGTCGGACCGTGGCGTGTTCGATGAGCAAGGCAGGCTGGTGGAAATACAGGCGGTGGGACGCGACAACACCGAAGTGCGGCGCTCCCAGCAGCAACTGACGCAAAGCGCCAAGATGGCTACCTTGGGTGAAATGGCCACGGGCCTGGCCCACGAGATCAACCAGCCGCTGAATGTGATGCGCATGGCCATCGTCAACATGCTCAAGCGCTTGAGCAGCGGCGATGCGCAGGCCGACTACCTCACCGCAAAACTGCAGCGCATCGACGCCCAGGTCCAGCGCGCCACGCGAGTGGTAGACCATATGCGCGTGTTTGGCCGCCGCTCAGAGATCGAACAACACCCTTTCGACCCGTCGCAGGCGGTGGAAGGCATGCTGTCGCTGCTCGGCGAAGGCTTGCGCGGCAAGGGTGTGGAGCTACGCATCGCGCCGGCGGACTTTACGCTGCAGGTCAAGGGTTACGTGGATCAGCTTGAGCAGGTGCTGATCAACCTGGTGGTCAATGCCCGTGATGCGCTGTTGAGCAAACGGCACACCGATCCGGCGTTCCGCCCCTGCATCGCGATACATTGCGAGCACGACAGCCGCCATCTACGCATCTGGGTGGAGGATAACGGCCCAGGCATTGATCCACGCTTGCTGGAGCGGATCTTCGAACCGTTCTTTACCACCAAACCGATTGGCGTGGGCACGGGGCTGGGGTTGTCGGTGAGCTACGGGATCGTGGAAAACATGGGCGGACGCTTGAGCGTCGCCAACGGGGAGCACGGGGCGAGGTTTTGTGTGGAATTGCCGGTGATCTAGATCACCAGGTAGGCGCGGCCCATGTGGCAACTGAGGTTGGCGCCGACTTCGGCGTTGCCGAGGTTGATGCCGAGGGACTTGAACAGGGTGTTGACGATAGGGTCCAGGATCGGCGAAAGAACACCTCGGACCAGTCCGATAACCGCGTTCGTGATGGTGGACAGAGAGCTCGCGACACCGGCGAGTGCCCCGCTGGAAACGCTGCCGCTGGGGGGCACGTAGGTCACCTGCAGATTGCTCACTGTAGCCTCCAGGCTCGCAAGGATATCGTTGGTGCCGGGCGGGCTTTTGTAGGTCGGCGTTATATTCATCTCGGCGACAGGGGCATACACCAACGTAGTGGTCTGAGCGCCCACTGTAGATAACCCTTTCAAGTTCAATCCGCCGCCTACATTAGGCGTCCGGTTGGGGCTGCAGAGCAGATTGAGCACAGCACACGAGCGCTTACCGAAATCCACCAACCTCACCGGTTGGACATTTACCGCGGCCGACGACGAAAATGCGGAAGTCGGGTTGATGTCGCCGATCCCCAAGGTAGCGACCGAGGTGGTTGATTGCACCGTTAGTGACTTAGTTGCCGTTGTAGCGCAAGTGAAATCCGTGACATGCGCTTGCGCACTGCCTGCTTCGATGTAGATCATCAATTTATCGGTGATCGCCACATCCGTTATCTCGCACGCAACCAGGCACAGCAAGCCACCCACTGCGGCCGGTATGTTCAGGTTCAGCAGCCCTGAGACCAGGTTCGAAACTGGCGCGCCCAGCCCTTTCAGCACCGTCGCCACAGAAGAAACAACATTAAGCACCGGCGCCTGGACCGTCACCAGAGTTCTGACCTGTGCGGTCCTGACAGAAATCTGATCCGTCTTGGGGGTCATCAACAGACCCGCCTTTGCCTTCGCAGGGTTACCAATAGCCGACATCTGTGGCGGCTCCATGACTTTGGTCTGGATCGAGACATTGCCTATCAATGGAATATTCAACTGAACCGCCGCCCCCGCCGCACTCTTGCTGCTGGACAGCTGCGCCACGGTCTCAAGCAACTGAAACAGTTGCACGTTAGTATTCAACGCGGCGGCTGGGGTTCCGGTAGCGATCTTCAGCAAGTCCCCTACCTTCAAGACTTGGGTATTGGGGGCGATTGCCTTCACCGAAATCACGTCGTTGATGATCGCCGTCGCGACCGTCCCGTTTTTCTGCAGCACCTTTACCGTCGAGTCGATCAATTGCGTCGCGGATACGGCAGTGTTGAGCAACGCGTCGTAGTCGCCCGCCGCCACATTCAATTGAATCGCCAGCTGGTCCAAGTAGCTGAGCAGGTTCACGTTGGTCTGGATCAAACCATTCCAGCCCGCAGCCGTCAGCGAAAGGCTGCCACCCAACAAGCCGCCGATGGTTGCATTCAGAAACGGCGATTTTGTGGAGTCGACCGAAGCCAGGCTGCTACGAAGCGTCAACTGCGCCACCGGCGGCGCATAAGCGGCCACAGCCATCGCACTCAAGACGGTTTGTGCTGGCGCAGGGGCGGCGCTGAACATATTCCAGATGCCGGTGGCGATACTGGTCGCCACGCTGCGTGTCGCGATCACGCGCACGGCCTCGCTTTTAGTGGCATCCGGGGTAAAGACACGGATATTGCTTGCGTTGGTCGGCAATGTGCCGCACGTCACCGTCAGGCCACGGCTGTTGTCGCCGGCGACCACGGTGAAACCGTTGCGGGCGGCGTTCTCCCGGGCGTAGTCGTTGGCTGTATTCGCGGGGCTGCACAAGCCGCCACGGCTGGCGGTCTCCAGCGCCGAGGTGTCGGCGATGGACTGCAACTTGCGTTTTTCCAGGTAGAGACGGCCGCTGTCCACCGCCAGCACCATGAACACCAGGGCAACCGCCAGGGTGCCTGCCGCCATCAAGCCAATCGCACCACGCTGCCTGCAACCAAGTCGGGGAGACATCAGGCACTCCTTAGCGCTTACTCTCCGTTATTGGTTTGGAGTGTAGACAAGCGCTAGCCAGTTGCCACATTTGACGACTGACGGAGGCCCTGTGGAAGCTGGCTTGCGTGGTGGTGGGCCTGTTGTGGCGAACGGGCTTGTTGTGGCGAGCGGGCTTGCCCCGCGTTGGGCTGCGAAGCAGCCCCTGTGAAAAGCACTGAGGTGTTCCTGGAAAAATTCAGCGTCTGGTTCTGGGGCTGCTTCGCAGCCCAACGCGGGGCAAGCCCGCTCGCCACAAGGAGATTTGTCAGCCTGTGAAAGATGTGTAGCAAGCCAGCGCCCACGAGTAATGTGTGGGGGTGCCTAGCGGGGTGGATAGCTGGAGAGCACCCGTGTAACGGTGGCGCGGATGGCTTTGTCGCGGTCCTGTGGATTTGGCGAGCTGGCCATCATTTGTTCGTCGCTGCCGCGCCAGACCAGTTTGCCGTCCTTGCCGTCGAGCAAGTCGATCTGCAGGGTGGCGACCTTGTAGGTGATGTTGCGCGTTTCGTTGTACATCGGCGCGCCCCAATAGCCATTCCAGGGTCCGCCCCAGGCGCCGCCATAGTTGGTGGTGACCTGTTGCTGGCGGTCCTCGACGATCAGGTACGCCTGAACGTTCACGTCGGCGCGGGTACCCGGCGCCGCCGGGCGCAGGCCGCGTTGGTCGAGTTGTTCGCTCACGGCCTGGCGGATGCGCTGTTCGGTGAGGTCGCTCTTGATGCGCGGATCATCCGGGCGATATTGCAGGGCCGGGTCTTTCCAGGCCCAGCTGCGGTAGGCGCCGAAATCCCGGCTGGCATCATAATCGTGGTTGACCTGGCTGGTCTGGCAACCGCCCAGCAGCACTACAACGGCAAGCGTAGCGATACGACGAAACATGGTTTTCCTCCAAAACGCGACCCGCGCTTGAAATAAGAATAGCGTTTAACTGGGGGGATACGCCGTCATTGCCTTTTGCACCGCCTGTCGCAAAGCGTCTCCCCGCTCGCTGAGGCTTCCCTGGCTACTCGTTTCCGCACTGGCGCTCCACACCGGCTGGCCGGTACGGGCATCGAACAGATCGACGCGAACCACCACGACCTGCACCTCATAGGTACGCACGATCGGCATCGAGTTGTACATGCCGTAGCCATTGTTATAGCGGTTGTAGCCGCCGTAACCATAGCCGTAGTCATCGCGCACTTGCCTGAGGCGCTTTTCCTGGCGCACATTGGCGCTGACCAGCAGGTCGGCGGGGCGGTTGTCGTGCAGCGGGCGCAGGCCGCGCTGGTCGAGGGCGCCGCTGACCGCTTCGGCGATCTGCGCAGAGTCCGCCCAGGCCGTGCCCGCCGGCAGTTGACCGTTGCGCCAGGCCCAACTGCGGTAGGCGCCGTAGTCGCGCACCGGCGCAGGGTAGGCGCTGGCATCAAAGGTGGTGGCGGCCTGGGGCGGCGCCGGCGGGATCGGCTTGGAGGCCGCGACATAAGGGTTGGGGCTTGAGCAGGCAGCCAACCCCAGGGATAACAGGATCAAACAGAGACGACGCATTTCGACCTCCGCAGACTGGGCCGCTTAAACCGGACGGCAGATCCAGTGCAAATAGCGCCCAAGTCCGGCAAAGCTTGGGTGACGACGGTGAGCGAGCTCCATCTCAACAAGGTCCTGTAAATCGGCGCGGGCCTGGAATTCCACCGGCATGTAATCGTGAAACACCCGCGCACCACTTTGGCTTTCGACCTGCCAAAGGCCGGCGAGTTGCGCGGCCAATTCACGGGGGTCGAGCGGTTGTTGCGGCGTGAGGCTCTGCTTTTCGCCGGCCATGTCGTTGTTGCGCATCTTGCGGAAGTGGCCCTTGAGCAGGTTGCGATAAATCAGCGCATCGCGGTTGTAGAACGCCAGGGACAACCAGCCGCCGGGCACCGTGAGTTGGTGCAGCACCGGCAGGATCGCATGGGGTTCGGCCAGCCATTCCAGCACGGCGTGGCACAGCACCAGGTCGTAAGGCTCGGTGAGCTGGCCGCGCAGGTCTTGCCAGGGCGCGTGGATAAAGGTGGCGGTTTGCCCGGCATCGGCGAAGCGTTGGCGCGCGCCTTCAAGCATCGGTTCGGCGGGTTCGGCCAGGGTAACTTGATGACCTTGCTCGGCCAGCCACAGCGACATGTGGCCCAGGCCCGCGCCGATATCCAGTACGCGCAACGGGCGCTTGGGCAGGGCTTCGGTGAGATCCGCCTGGAGCACCGCCAAGCGGATGGCGCCTTTGGCACCGCCGTAGATTTTCTCGGCGAAGCGCGTGGCCAACTGGTCGAAATGACGATCACTCATGGGCAAACCGCCGCTCGCTGTCGGCCAGTTTGGCGCTGACCACTTCGTTCATGTCCAGCCCCAGCTCACTGCACAGCAACAGCAGGTACAGCACGATATCGCCGACTTCCTGCCCGGCATGGGCAAGGGTGTCAGCCGGTAGCTGGCGCGATTGGTCTTCGCTCAGCCATTGGAAGATTTCCACCAGCTCGGCCATTTCGACGCTGGCGGCCATGGCCAGGTTTTTCGGGCTATGGAATCGCTTCCAGTGGTTGGTATCGCGGATGCGGTGCAGGCGTTCGGTGAGGTGTTCGAGGTTCATGGGGCGCTCCTGAAGGCGTATAGCTTCGGGGGGATGGGCGTTGAAGGCAAGTGAATAGCGGTGGTGGCGCCCACAATAAACTGCGCACATCCTTGAATGATTAATCGCAAATTCACACGAGCAACCTCTATGCTTGCAGGGAACTAGCCCGTCGCAATAACAACCAAGACACAGATACGCCCACCTTCTCATCAGGACACACACATGCAGGTAGAAAGTTTTTTCGAATGGTTGGGCCAGGCGCTCGGTTCCGTCATCCGCTTTATCGTCGACGGGCTCAGCGGAATCTTCGGCGCCTTGACCCGCGCCGGCAGCAACTTCGTCGAAGGCCTGTCGCGGACCTTGGGCATGGACACCTCGATCATCAGCATCATCACCCTGATCATCGGCCTGCTTTTTCTGTATTCGGCCGTTCGCGCCTTCATGCGCGCCTCGGTCATCATGGGGATTATCTGGCTGTTGCTCGGCCTGTGGCTCCTTAGCTGGGTCGTCCACTAGCAGGCCCACCCACATAGGTTCGGCTGCGTCGCTCAAGCCCGGTACAATGCCGCTCCCCCAAGGAGCCTGCATGCCCACCTTACTCACCGACTGGCGCCACCGCCCCACCCACCGCCGGGTGTGGGCGCTGGCCGCGCCAATGATCCTGTCTAATATCTCCGTGCCGCTGGTGGCCCTGGTGGACAGCATGGTCATCGGCCATCTGCCCCACGCTCACCAGTTGGGGGCCGTGGCGGTCGGGGCCAGCCTGTATACCTTCCTGGCCTGGGCCATGGGCTTCCTGCGCATGGGCTCCACCGGGTTCGCCGCCCAGGCCGCCGGTCGCAAGGATGGCGCTGCACTGCGGCAAATCCTCTTGCAGGGTCTGTTGCTGGCGCTGGGGCTGGCGATGCTGCTCGGCACCGTCGGCATTCCACTCAGCCATCTGGCCCTGGAGTGGATGCAACCCTCCCCCGAACTGAATCAACTGACCCAGGATTTTTTCCATACCCGCCTGTTCGGCCTGCCCGCCGCGCTGGCCAGCTATGCGCTGGTCGGCTGGTTCCTCGGCACGCAGAACGCCCGCGCGCCTTTGGCGATCCTGTTGACAACCAACCTGATCAACATCGTCCTGAACCTGTGGTTTGTGCTTGGCCTGGAGTGGGGCGTGGTCGGCTCCGCCCGCGCCTCGGTGATCGCCGAATGGACCGGCGCCCTGCTCGGCCTGGCGCTGACGCAAAAAGCCTTGCGAGGTTACCCCGGCCACATCGCCTGGGCCGCGTTGAAATTGTGGCAGAGTTGGCGCCCGCTGCTGGCGGTCAACCGCGACATCTTCATCCGCAGCCTCGCGCTGCAATCGGTGTTTTTCATGATCACGGTGCAAGGCGCGCGCCTGGGCGACGCGACCGTGGCGGCCAATGCCTTGCTGCTCAACGGCCTGTTGCTGACCGCCCATGCGCTGGACGGGCTGGCCCATGCGGTCGAAGCCCTGTGCGGTCACGCCATCGGCGCCCATGACCGCCACGCCTTGCGCCGCTCGCTGGTGGTAGCCGGCGGTTGGTCGTTGATCGCCAGCGTCGGATTCGCGCTGTTGTTCACCCTCGCCGGTCACCTGTTTATCGCCATGCAGACCGACATCCCCAGCGTGCGCGAAACCGCTGACATCTACCTGCCGTATTTGGCGGTGTTGCCGTTGATTGCGGTGTGGAGTTACTTGCTGGACGGGTTGTTTATTGGCGCAACGCGCGCGCGGGAGATGCGCAATGGGATGTTGCTGACGGTGGTGTTGGTGCTGCCCATCGCCTGGGCGTTGCAAGGGTTGGGCAACCACGGGCTGTGGATAACCTTTCTGGTGTTTATGGCGGTGCGCAGTTTGACGCTGTGGGCGATTGCCTGGCGGTTGAACCGACAGGGGCTGTGGCTGGGCAATAACTGAAGGAATACGGTCCAAATGTGGGAGCGGGCTTGCTCGCGAAAGCGGTACATCAGCAGCAAATTAGTTGCCTAATACACCGCTTTCGCGAGCAAGCCCGCTCCCACATTGGACTTGCTGTGACCTTGGATTACGAGGACAGGTAGGACGACCGTGTCAGGCCCAAACGCAACGCATCCAGGAACTGGGTACGCTCGCTGGCACTGATCTTCGCGCTCGCACACTTGTCCCGGTAATGGGTCATCAACTCTTCCGGCGACAAATGCACGTAGCGCAGCATGTCTTCGATCGTGTCGTGCGTCTCGATCCCTGCGCTGTACACCGAACCATCTTCGCGCTGGTAGATGTTCACCGAGTCGGTGTCACCGAACAGGTTGTGCATATCGCCGAGAATTTCCTGATAGGCGCCGACCAGGAAGATGCCCAGCAAGTAATCCTCGCCTTCATTCAAGGCATGCACCGGCAAGCTGGTTTCGATGCTCTGCTCGTCGACGTACTGCTTGATCTTGCCGTCGGAGTCGCAGGTCAAATCCTGCAACACCGCACGACGCAGCGGCTCTTCATCAAGGCGATGCAGCGGCAGAATCGGCAAGACCTGGCCGATGGCCCAGGTGTCCGGCAGGCTCTGGAAGACCGAAAAGTTGCAGATGTATTTGTCGGCCAGCTTGTCGTTGAGTTCGTCCAGCACCTGGCGGTGCGAGCGCTGGCGGGCCTTGAGCGAGTTGTGCAGGCGGCGGCACACGGCGAAATAGCACTGCTCGGCCAGGGCTTTCTCGGCCAGGGTCAGCTTGCCGTCGGCGTACTGGGTAGCCACGTCGCTCATGTAGTGCGTGGCGCGCCAGTAGGTCTCGGTGACCATCTCGATGTCGGTCGGGCCGAGCAGGTCCACCAGCCATTGCACGGTTTCCGGCAGGCTTTCCTTGTTTTCGATGGTCGGGATTTCGTCGTTGTGTTTCTCGACGTCCGTCACCTGCACCACCAGCATGGCGTGGTGGGCGGTCAGCGAGCGGCCGCTTTCGGAGAAGATGTTCGGGTGCGGCAGGTTCTGCGCGTCGCAGAATTCCTTGAGCATGCCCACGACCACGCCGGCGTAGTCGTCCATGTCGTAGTTGATCGAGCTGGCGTTACGCGAGTGCGTACCGTCGTAATCCACGCCCAGGCCGCCACCCACGTCGATGTGGTCCACCGGCAGGCCGAGGTTGCGCAGCTCGCCGTAATAACGAATGGCTTCCTTGAACCCGTGCTGGTAGTCGGCCAGGTTGGCGATCTGCGAACCCATGTGAAAGTGCAGCAAACGGATGCCCTGGTCCAGGCCCGCCGCGCGGAAGCGCTCGACCACCGACAGCAACTGCGCCGCCGACAGCCCGAACTTGGACTTCTCGCCACCGGTGTCCGCCCACTTGCTCGACGCCAGCGACGACAAACGCACGCGCAGGCCGACCTGCGGCTTGACCTTGAGGCTGGCGGCCTCTTCGATCACCAGCCCGACTTCGGATTCTTTCTCGATCACGATGAACACGTTGTGGCCAAGCTTCTGGCCCATCAGCGCGAGGCGGATGAACTCACGGTCCTTGTAACCGTTGCAGACAATGGTGCCGCCCTTCGGCGCCAGGGCCAATACGGCCAGCAGCTCAGGCTTGGAGCCGGCTTCCAGGCCGATGGAGACGTTCTGGGTGGCGATGATGTTCTCGATCACCGCTTCCTGCTGGTTCACCTTGATCGGGTACAGCGCGGTGTATTTGCTCTGGTACTCCAGGCGCGCGATGTTGGCATCGAACGCACCGGTCAACTGGCGTACACGGTCTTGCAGAATGTCGGGGAAGCGCACCAGCAGCGGCAGCGACAGGCCGCTTTTACGTAACTGGTCAACTTGCTCGTACAGGTCGACGGGCGTGCTGTTCGGGCCGTTCGGACGGACTTCAACGCGACCGGCATCATTGATCGCGAAATACCCGGCCCCCCAATGGCGAATCCCGTAAACACTGCGGCTGTCCGCAACTGTCCATTGGCTGCCATCGTCTTTGCGTGTGCGTCGTACGGACATCGAAGTCCCCTATAAATGAAGTCGAAAACACCGCCCCTCTCTGAGGCTGGCGCAGTCTAAAGAATGAAAATGACGATTTGCCTGCGTGCAAGGTAGGACCCCGCGCGCGGGACAGAGTTTAGACACTGGCTGGGAAGAGGCTTTCAGCCGCCGGACTTCTTGGCCTTGTAACCGAGCTTGATCAGCTCGGCCAACAGCAACTCGACGTGATCGCCCTGAATCTCGATGACCCCGTCCTTCAACGCGCCACCGGTGCCGCAACGCTTTTTCAGCGTGGTGGCGAGTTCCTTCAGCGCGTCTTCTGCAAGCGGCACGCCGGTGATGGTGGTCACCGTCTTGCCGCCACGGCCTTTGCTCTCGCGTCGCACGCGGGCAATACCGTCGCCTTCGGGGATCAGGGTTTGTTTACAGATGCAGGCGTCCACGGGCTGGCGACAGTCCGGGCAGTGTCGACCTGCGTCGGTGGAAAATACCAGGCCACCCAGGGCGGCGAAGGATGCGGCTTTCTTGGCCACCGGCAATCCTCTAGGGGATGAAAAGTGGCGCAGTGTAACGGCAAAAAGCCAAGTTGCTAAGGGCCAAATGGCGCCATTTCATAGCGACGCAACGCCAGATAACGCCGCAGGCCCTCTTGAGCGTCCGGGCAGTAAGGCTTTTGCTTGGCCTCGCGCAGCACCGTTTCAATCGGTAAAAAGCGCGCCTCCATGACTTCTTCGGGTTGCAGGCACAGTGGGCCGTCCCATACTGCGGAGTAGGAGGTGCACCAAAGCCTGCTGTCGCCGTCTTCGAAGAAGAAATGGTCGTGCTCGGTCAATGCCACCCCGCTGACGCCAAGTTCCTCTCCAAGCTCACGGGCCGCCGAATCGGCATAGGTTTCCCCTGCCGCGACCATCCCGCCGGCCGCCGTGTCCCAGTAACCGGGATACAGGGCTTTGCTCAGGGTGCGCCGATGCACACACAGCTCACCCTTGGAGTTGAACAGGAAGATAAAGGTGCAGCGGCCGATCAGCCCGCGCTCGCGCAGGTCGCACCGGACGAGGGTGCCAAGCAGGTTGTCGTACTCGTCGACCCATTGGATCAGTTCAGCGTCGGAAGCCGCACGGTGCGCGGCCTCCTTTTGAGTAGCGTCCATCATCAACCCTGGTTGAGGAGCTGACGCAAGTCGATCACTGCAGCGTTTGCCCGTGAAATGTAATTGGCCATCACCAGCGAGTGGTTCGCCAGTACGCCGAAGCCACTGCCATTAAGAATCATAGGACTCCAAACCGGTTCCTGCGAGGCTTCCAGCTCACGAATGATCTGACGCACGCTGACGGTGGCGTTTTTCTTGGCCAGGACGTCGGCAAAGTCGACTTCGATGGCACGCAGCAGGTGGGACAGCGCCCACGCCTGGCCACGGGCTTCGTAGAACACGTTATCGATCTGCATCCATGGGGTTTCCACCACTTCTTCGTCGACCTGGGGCACTTCACCCGGCGCCAGTGCTTCGGTTTTCAGTGCGGTGTTCAGTTTTACCCGGCCAACGCTGGCCGACAGGCGTTGCGACAGCGAGCCCAGGCGGGTGGCGACATCGCCCAGCCAGTTGTTGAGGTTATCGGCACGGGCATAAAACAGTGCCCCACGCTGGTTCGGGTCGGACAGGCGCGCTTCGTAGCGGCTCAGGGAGTTGATGCCTTCCTGGTATTCCGACTCGCTGGACGGCAGCACCCAGCTCTTGTTGTCGAAGTTGAAGCGCGGCTCGGCCTTGGCCAGGTCGGCGTCTTCGGCCGATTGCGACTGGGAGCGGGCGAAGTCTTTACGCAGGGCACGGGTCAGGTCGCGCACCTGCACCAGTACGCCGTATTCCCAGCTCGGCATGTTGTCCATCCACAAGCCTGGCGGGAAGCGGTCGTTGGCAATGTAGCCACCGGGCTTATGCAGCAAGGTGCCCATCACGGTCTTGAGGGTTTCCACGGTGGTGAAACCCACCACCATCTGCTTGCCATCTTTTTCGGCGGCGATCTGCGCATTTTGCTGGACCGGAAACAGTGCCGGCTCTTCGCTCCAGTACCAGCCCAGGGCGCCGGTCACCAACAGGTACAGGCCGATGACGCTCAGCAACGCCCGGCTCATCAGCAGGTTGCGCAAATAGCTGCGGTTGGCCGACTTGGGCTCAGGCGCGGGGCCTTTGGCACTGCCTGCACGGTTTTTCCAGTCCAGCATGGCGATATCCTTTCAATCACTTGAGTTCATGCACTTCAATTGACGGCGTGCGTTCAAACACTCCGACCACAACCCTACCCCATCGTGCCCGCCCATGCGGGGCTTTTCGGCAAACTGGCACACACTGGGTCTTGGACTATAAAGGATGCACGCTTTTTACGCCGCGCGACCATCCAGTCAGCAACTGAATGCTTCGGAATACGCAGTTTATTGACGCATGACACTCATCCAGGGGAAAAGAGGTGCTAGCATAGAGCCATCAGTCGACCTCAGCATGCACCCTAACTAGTAGTCAGGATATGACCGAGCCAGAAGACCCGAGCCGTGAGCGTCTCAAGCAGCATTTTGCCCAGCGGGTAATTCATCAGGCACGTCAAATTCTTGAGATCTGGCAGCGCCTGCAACGCAGCGAATGGTCCGCCGCCGACCTCTGCGAACTCAGCGAGGCCAATGTGCGCCTGCTGCGTTTTGCCGAGCGTTTCGAACAGCCGGAACACGGCCAGTTAGCGCAGCACATCGGCGAGACCCTCAAGGCGGTGGACGAGAACCGTGGGCGCCTGAGCAGCCAGTTGATCACTGAACTCAACCGCTTGATGCAGCGCCTGTCACGCACCGGCCTGCGCCAGGGCGATCAGCTGGAGCACACCTCGCTGCCACCGATGCGCAAGCCGATCTACGTGATGCTGGCCGATCACGACCGTGCCGAGCGCCTGGCCAAACAATTGGAATTCTTTGGCATGAGCGCCCAGTCCCTGGACAGCGTGGCGGCGTTTCATGCAGTCATGGCCGAGCGTTTGCCTTCGGCCATTGTGATGGATGTGGATTTCTGCGGCCCGGGCCTGGGCCTCAAACTCGCCACCCAGGCCCAGGAAGGCCTGGAGCAAAAGCTGCCGCTGCTGTTCTTCAGCCTGCATGAAACCGACACGCCCACCCGCTTGGCGGCCGTGCGCGCCGGGGGCCAGGAATTCCTCACCGGCACCCTGGAAGCTTCCAGCCTGCTGGAAAAAATCGAAGTACTGACCTGCGTCGCCCAGTACGAGCCGTATAAAGTGCTGATCATCGACGACTCGCGGGCCCAGGCGCTGCACACCGAGCGGCTGCTCAACAGCGCCGGCATCGTCACCCGCACGCTGATCGAGCCAATCCAGGCCATGGCGGAACTGGCGGATTTCCAGCCCGACCTGATCATCCTCGACATGTACATGCCCGCCTGTACCGGTACCGAACTGGCCAAGGTGATCCGGCATAACGACCGTTACGTCAGCGTGCCGATCATCTACCTGTCGGCCGAGGACGATCTGGACAAGCAACTGGACGCCATGAGCGAAGGCGGCGACGACTTCCTCACCAAGCCGATCAAACCGCGCCACCTGATCACCACCGTGCGCAACCGCGCCGCGCGTGCGCGCAACCTCAAGGCCCGCATGGTGCGCGACAGCCTGACCGGCCTGTACAACCACACCCATATCCTGCAATTGCTCGAAGACTGCAGCTTTCGCGCACGCCGCGAAAACAAGCCGTTGAGCTTTGCCATGCTCGACATCGACCATTTCAAGCGGGTCAATGACAGCCACGGCCACCCCATGGGCGATCGCGTGATCAAGAGCCTGGCGCTGTTTCTCAAGCAACGCCTGCGCAAGACCGACTATATCGGACGCTACGGCGGCGAAGAGTTCGCCATCGTGATGCCCGATACCGACCTGGAATCGGCGTGCCAGGTGCTGGATGAAATCCGCGGCCGCTTTGCCGAAATCCACTATCCGGCGCAGCCCCAGGATTTGTGGTGCACCTTCAGCGCCGGGCTGGTGGAGCTGTGCGACGGTTCCGACAGCCTGATGATGGCGGCCCAGGCCGACGAAGCGCTGTACCGCGCCAAGCACGCCGGACGCAATCGCGTGCAGGCGTCGCGCGCATCAAAGCAAAGTGCCATCTTTTCATCGGATTCCACTGATTCGGTCATAACGCTGTAATGGAAACGCAATAACTTCAGGCACTTATCTTTTGCTGTCGGTTGAAACCACGCATGCGCCTGAAGCTGCTGACCAATCTCAATACCCTTCTTCTGGTGGCCGTGTGCCTGGCGCTGGGGGCGACGCTGTGGTGGTCGCAACGGGCGCTGGAGCGGCCTTATCTGCTGATGGAACGCTACCTGGGCCTGTCGCAGACGTTCCAGAACCAGGCCGCGCGCAATATCGACGACTACCTGGCCAGCGGCGATGCGCTGCGCCTGAGCAGCGCCAGCCAGAGCCTGGAAGGCCTGTTGCACGCGCTGGATGAACTGCCGGCAAATCTTGCGCAAGACCTGCGCCCCAGCCTGGTCGACCTGGACGGGTTCAGCAAGACCGACCTGCTGGCCGCCGGCAAGCTCGCAGGCGACCCGCAAGCCTTGCTGCTGCAGGCCGAGCGCGAATTGGGCGCGAACCTGGAACAACTGAGCCAGTACGCCATGGGTGTCAATTCCGCCGAAGCCGCACGCTACCTGCCGCCGCTGCTCGCCGCCTCCCAGCACTTGGGAAAACTGTCACTGGCGCGCGACAAACTGGTGAGCAGCGGGCGCGCGGAACTCGCCGCTGATGTGGAACGTGAAGTCGGCAATATCCGCAGCCAGGCGGACCTGCTGGAACAACTGCCGTTGCTCGGGGTAAAGGCCAGCGCAGACTCCAATACGGATGATTTTTCGGCGCTGATGGGCCTGGAAAATACCGAAAAAACCGAAGCCCAGGACAGCGGCGTCGACCTCAAGCGCGAGCTCAACAGCCTGCTGACCCGCTACCCCGCCGAACTCAAGCGCACCCGCGAGCAGATCCAGAAACGCGCCGACCTGGCCGCCGCTACCCACCTGAAAATCAATGCCGTACAACAGGCCATCGCCGGCCTTGAGCCGGTGGTGCGTGCCCAGCACGGCATTATCCAGGGCGAAGTGCGCCTGATGCAGGGCGTGATGATCGGCTTGATCCTGCTGATTGCGCTGCTGATCGACACGCTGCAACGGCGCCTGGCACGGGTGCTGACCAACCTGGCACCGGCGCTGTCGACCTGGGCCGAAGGCGACTTCAGCCGGCCGATTGCCTTGGGCAAGACCAACCGTGAGCTGCGCGATATAGAAGCCTCCCTGAACCGCCTGCGTGCCTATCTGGTGGACTTGGTGGGCACCATTCGCGGCAACGCGCAGGAAGTCGCCGGCAGCAGCCGCGCCCTTGCCGAACTGAGCAGCGGCCTGCATGACGGCGCCGAACGCCAGGCCGGGGATACCGCGCAGATCCGTGACTCGCTGGGCGAACTGGAAGCGACCATCCAGCAAGTGGCGGGCGACGCCAGCCACGCCGCCGGCGCCAGCCGCAGCGCCGGCCAGGCGGTGGAGCAAGGCCAGCGGGTGATCGGGCTGAGCCTGACCGGGCTGCATGCCTTGGTCGGGGAAGTGCAGCAGAACGCGCAGATGATCGAAAAACTCGCCGAAGAATCCGCCACCATCGGCGGCGTGCTCACAGTGATTCGATCCATTGCCGACCAGACCAACCTGCTGGCCCTCAACGCCGCCATCGAAGCCGCCCGCGCCGGTGAAGCCGGGCGCGGCTTTGCGGTGGTCGCCGATGAAGTCCGCTCCCTGGCCCAACGCACCGCCGGCGCCACGGCCGAGATCCAAGGCCTGATCGCCGGCCTGCAAACCGCCGCGCACCAATCCGTTCAGGGCATGCGTGCCCAGGTCGAACACGCCGAAGCCACCGCCCAGCAGGCCCAGGCGGCGGACGGTGCGCTGGATGAAATCGTCGGGGCGATCCGAACCATTTCCGACACGGCGGTGCGCATCGCCGATGTGACTGCCCAGCAAAGTGGTGCCGTCAGTGAAATACGCGACAACAGCGAGCGAATTCATCAGTTGGGTGAAGATAATCTGCTGCGCATCGGCCAGGGCCGGCGCCAGGGCGAACACCTGCTGGTGCTGGGCGGGCAGCTCAATACGGCGGTGCAGGCGTTTCGCGTTTGACTCGATCTCCCTGCCCCTGAAGATCCAAAACCCTGTGGAGATAAAAATGTGGGAGCGGGCTTGCTCGCGAATGCGGTGTATCAGTGGACACATTCATCACTGACCCACCGCATTCGCGAGCAAGCCCGCTCCCACATTGGATCTTCATGGATTTCAAAACAGTGTTACCAATGACCAGAACCTGGACCACAGTCACAAATTTTGCGCAATCCTCGCTAATCGTGCCGCCTACTGCATAGAACTGGACAGTCACAAAGGCTTTGCGGCATAGTCGCCGGGTTCTGCCGTACCCACATCAATAACAAGGAACAGCCGATGGCGACCTTACTGGTTCTTCACGGACCCAACCTGAACCTGCTCGGCACCCGTGAACCGGGCGTCTACGGGGCAGTCACCCTGGATCAGATCAACCTCGATCTTGAGCGCAGGGCGCGTGAAGCCGGGCACCATCTGCTCTACCTGCAAAGCAATGCCGAGTACGAATTGATTGATCGCATCCATGCCGCGCGCGGCGAAGGCGTGGACTTTATCCTGATCAATCCCGCCGCTTTTACGCACACAAGCGTTGCATTACGTGACGCGTTGCTGGCGGTGAGCATCCCATTCATCGAAGTGCATTTGTCGAACGTGCACAAACGTGAACCTTTCCGCCATCACTCTTACTTCTCCGACGTAGCGGTAGGAGTGATCTGCGGCCTTGGCGCCAGCGGTTACCGACTGGCCCTGGAGGCCGCCCTGGAACAGCTTGAACAACCGGCCAAGCGCCCCTGACCGACCCTTGGGAGTTGATGATTCATGGATATCCGTAAAGTTAAGAAACTGATCGAACTGCTGGAAGAATCCGGTATCGACGAGCTGGAAATCAAGGAAGGCGAAGAGTCCGTACGGATCAGCCGCCACAGCAAGACACCGGCCCAGCAGTTCTATGCGCCACAGATGCAAGCACCGGCCCCGGCTGCTGCACCTGCCGCAGCACCTGCCGCTGCCGCGCCTGCTGCAGCCCCGGCCGCACCTGCGCTGAACGGCTTCGTGGTCAAGTCGCCAATGGTCGGTACGTTCTACCGCACCCCGGCACCGACCTCGCCAGCCTTCGTTGAAGTCGGCAAGACGGTGAAAGTGGGCGACACCATCTGCATCGTTGAAGCGATGAAGATGATGAACCACATCACCGCTGAAAAAGCCGGCGTCATCGAATCCATCCTGGTAGAAAACGGTCAGCCGGTTGAGTACGACCAGCCGCTGTTCACCATCGTTTGAACCGCGGAGCGCCTTCGATGTTGAAACCTGCGAAGAAACTGCAAAAAGTCCTGATCGCCAACCGCGGCGAGATCGCGCTGCGTATCCTGCGCGCCTGTAAGGAAGAGGGCATCAAGACCGTCGCTGTTTACTCGACGGCCGATACCGAATTGATGCACGTGAAACTGGCGGACGAGAGCATCTGCATCGGCCCGCCACTGGCCACGAACTCGTACCTGAAAGTCTCGAACATCATCGCCGCCGCTGAAGTGACCGGCGCTGATGGCATCCACCCAGGCTACGGCTTCCTCGCGGAAAACGCCGACTTCGCCGAACAGGTGGAAAAATCCGGGTTCGCCTTCATCGGCCCTAAAGCCGAAACCATTCGCCTGATGGGCGACAAGGTCTCGGCCAAGGACGCCATGATCGCCGCCGGCGTGCCGACCGTTCCAGGTTCCGACGGCCCACTGCCTGAAGACGAGGAAACCGCGTTGCGCATTGGTCGCGAAGTCGGTTACCCGGTGATCATCAAGGCCGCCGGTGGCGGTGGTGGTCGCGGCATGCGTGTGGTGCACAAGGAAGAAGACCTGATCGAAGCCGCCAAGCAGACCCGCTCCGAAGCGGGCGCCTGGTTCGGCAACCCGATGGTCTACCTGGAGAAGTACCTGACCAACCCACGTCACGTGGAAGTACAGGTACTGTCCGATGGCCAGGGCCACGCCATCCACTTGGGCGACCGCGATTGCTCGCTGCAACGCCGTCACCAGAAGGTATTGGAAGAAGCCCCGGCACCGGGCCTGGACGAGAAGGCCCGCGAGGAAGTCCTCGCGCGCTGCGTCAAGGCGTGCATCGACATCAACTACCGTGGCGCCGGTACCTTCGAGTTCCTCTACGAGAACGGTCGTTTCTACTTCATCGAGATGAACACTCGTGTGCAGGTAGAGCACCCGGTATCGGAGATGGTCACCGGTATCGACATCGTCAAGGAGATGCTCAGCATTGCCGCCGGCAACAAGCTGTCCTTCACCCAGGACGACGTGAAGATCCACGGCCACTCGCTGGAATGCCGGATCAACGCCGAAGACCCGCAAACCTTTATGCCGAGCCCAGGCCTGGTCAAGCATTTCCACGCGCCCGGCGGCAACGGCGTACGTGTGGATTCGCACCTGTACAGCGGCTACAAGGTTCCGTCCAACTACGACTCGCTGATCGGCAAGCTGATCACCTGGGGCGCCACCCGCGACGAGGCCATGGCCCGCATGCGCAACGCCCTGGACGAAATCGTGGTCGACGGCATCAAGACCAACATCCCGCTGCACCGGGACCTGGTCCGTGATGAAGGCTTCTGCGAAGGCGGTGTGAACATTCACTACCTGGAACACAAGCTGGCCAACCAGTAAGTTCGTGCTCCACCCACAAAACCGCCTTCGGGCGGTTTTGTTGTTTAGGGATGTACACAATTCCAATGTGGGCTTGTTGTGGCGAGCGGGCTTGCCCCGCGTTGGGTCGCGAAGCGGCCCCCAAAACCAGGCGCAGGGGAGTGTCTGGTACACCGCATTTGCCAATATTGGGGCCGCTTCGCAGCCCAACGCGGGGCAAGCCCGCTCGCCACAGAAAGCCTCGCTCGCCACAACATCCTGCTCTCGCGTAAACTTGCGCCCTTTCGCGGCCCACTCGCCGCACATTCATTTTTTCAAAGGTGCCCGCCATGCCTTGGCTGCAAGTCCGTCTCGCCATCAGCCCAGAACAAGCCGAAACCTATGAAGACGCTTTCCTCGAGGTGGGCGCTGTCTCGGTCACCTTCATGGACGCCGAAGACCAACCGATCTTCGAACCGGAACTCAACACCACGCCACTGTGGTCCCACACCCATTTGCTGGCCCTGTTCGAAGACGGCACCGATGATGCCGCCGTGCTTGCCCATATGGAATTACTGACCGGCGGCCCGCTGCCGGAGCATCACAGCGAAGTGATCGAAGACCAGGACTGGGAACGCAGCTGGATGGATAACTTCCAGCCCATGCGTTTTGGCCAGCGCCTATGGATCGTACCGAGCTGGCACGCGGCGCCGGAACCTGACGCCGTCAACCTGCTGCTGGACCCCGGCCTGGCGTTCGGCACCGGCACGCACCCCACCACCGCACTGTGCCTGGAATGGCTGGACGGCCAGGACCTGACCGACAGCCACGTGCTGGACTTCGGCTGCGGCTCGGGGATCCTCGCGATTGCCGCTCTGCTGCTGGGCGCCAAGGAAGCCGTCGGCACCGATATCGACGTGCAGGCGCTGGAAGCTTCCCGCGATAACGCCGGGCGCAACCACATTCCTGAAAGCAAGTTCCCACTCTACCTGCCGCAGGATTTGCCGCAGGTACAGGCCGACGTCCTGGTGGCCAATATCCTCGCCGGCCCGCTCGTGTCCCTGGCGCCGCAGCTGTCGAGCCTGGTCAAGCCGGGCGGCCGCCTGGCGCTGTCGGGCATCCTTGCCGAGCAGGGCGAAGACGTCGCCGCGGCCTATGCCAAGGATTTTGCGCTGGATCCGATCGCCAACCGTGATGGCTGGGTACGCATCAGCGGTCGTCGGCGCTAGAATGAGCGCTTGCCTGAATCGGATGGCCGCATGACCGACAGTTTCGTCACCCAGTGCCCGCATTGCCAAGCACGCTTTCGCGTCAACCACGCTCAATTGAGCGCGGCTCGCGGCGTGGTTCGCTGCGGCTCGTGCCTGCAAGTGTTCAATGCGGCGCGCCAGTTGCTGCAGCAACGCGGCCAAGCGCCTGCGCCGGAACCGGGCGTGCCGGTCGAGGCGGCGCCTGAACCGGTGCGGGCGATCAGCCAAAAGCAGTGGACCGCCCAAGAGCTGGACCTGGACGCCCTGGACCTGGACGAAGAACTCGCCAAGCTGGAGCGCCGCGAGATCCAGCACACGCTGCCCGCCGGCGCAGAACGCCGCCAGCCCGGCACCGACCGGCGCCACAGGGACGAATCCTTCAGCGCCAGCCGCGACACGGTTAAGGCCGAAGAAGAAAAATGGGCCGCCAGCCTGTTCAGCGAACCGCCCGAGGAGCGCGTCCAGGCTGAAAGCGAACCCGAACCGCCGCACATCGCCGCGACCCGGCAGCGCACCGAGCCATCCATGTCGCTGCACGCCGACGACATCGACGATGAGCCGCCCTTGCATTCGATGCCAGATGACGACCACATCGATCCGCCGTTCACGCCATTGACCCAATCGGCCGATGACGTTGAACCCGAAGAACGCCCAAAACCCAGTCGCAAGCGTCCGCGCGCCGAAGCGAGTGTGCACAACGACCAGTTGCTGGACCTCGAAGACGACCCACTGCATCTCTACGCGCAAAAGCGTCCGGCCAGCCTGGGCCGTCGCCTGGTCTGGCTGTTGCTGGTACTGATCGCCGCCGCCGGCCTGGCCGGCCAATACATCGCCTACCAATTCGACGACCTGGCCCGCCAGGACGCCTATCGCCCGTGGTTCCAGCAACTGTGCCCCACACTGGGCTGTACCGTGCCGTCGCGGGTCGATATCGCCCATATCAAGAGCAGCAATCTGGTGGTGCGCAGCCACCCGGATTTCGCCGGGGCGCTGGTGGTGGACGCGATCCTCTATAACCGCGCGACCTTTTCCCAGCCCTTCCCGCTGCTGGAGCTGCGCTTTGCCGACCTGAACGGCGGCCTGATCGCCAGCCGCCGCTTCAAACCCGCCGAATACCTCAGCGGCGAGTTGGCCGGCGTCAGCGAAATGCCATCGCAGGTACCGATCCATATTTCCCTGGATATCCTCGACCCAGGCAACAAAGCCGTGAATTACAGCCTGAGCTTCCATTCGCCTGAGTGAAGCGGTTGATGCGCGGGGGTTTGACGGCAGGTTATTGACTTCCCCGCGCGCAACCAAACCGCTGGCGATAAAAAATAACTGTTCAGATTTTATCCAATTCAGCCTTTATCCAGTCATCGAGAGCGGGTATCATGCCAACCCTTTTTCGAACTCTAATGATCCGGCCCCACAACAGGGAAGTCCTATGTCGGCGGTACGCATCGGCCCATACACATTGCACAATGGCTTGATTCTCGCCCCGATGGCGGGGGTTACCGACCAGCCCTTTCGTCAGCTGTGCAAACGTTTGGGCGCGGGTCTAGTAGTCTCGGAAATGGTCACCAGCGACATGAGCCTGTGGAACACCCGCAAATCGCGGATGCGCATGATCCACGAAGGTGATCCCGAGCCACGCTCGGTACAGATCGCCGGTGGAGATGCACAAATGCTGGCGGATGCGGCCCGGGCCAACGTGGAGTTGGGGGCACAGATCATCGACATCAACATGGGCTGCCCGGCCAAGAAGGTCTGCAACAAGGCCGCCGGTTCCGCGCTGTTGAAAGATGAGCAGTTGGTTGCCGAGATCCTGCAGGCCGTTGTCGCCGCAGTGGATGTGCCGGTCACCCTGAAGATTCGTACCGGATGGGACCGGGACAACAAGAATGGCCTGACGGTGGCGAAGATCGCCGAACAGGCGGGCATTACAGCGCTTGCGGTGCACGGCCGCACCCGCGCCGACCTTTACACAGGCGAGGCCGAGTACGACACCATTGCCGCCATCAAGCAGGCGGTGTCGATGCCGGTCTTTGCCAATGGCGACATCGATTCAGCCCAGAAAGCCCGGCGCGTGCTGGACGCAACCGGTGCCGATGGCTTGTTGATTGGCCGGGCCGCTCAAGGGCGTCCGTGGATTTTTCGTGAGATCGAGCACTTTCTGCGTACTGGCCAAATATTGCCGTCGCCGGAGCTGGTCGAGGTGGAACGTATTCTGCTAGAGCATCTGGCTGCCCTTCACACCTTCTACGGAGAGGTGATGGGCGTGCGCATCGCGCGCAAGCATGTGGGTTGGTATCTGGCAACGCTGCCGGGCGCCAGGGAGTTTCGCGCCGGGTTCAATCGTTTGGATGAAACGCAAGCACAGGTCACCGCCGTTCGTGAGTTCTTTGCCGAACGAGACAAGAGCCTGGGACCAGGGGACGGAAAAGGGGTGGCCGCATGACGATGATGACCGAGACTTTAGTGAGTGGAACAACGCCCGTGAGCGACAACGTCAATTTGAAACAGCACCTCAACACGCCGAGCGAAGAAGGCCAGACCCTTCGCGGGAGTGTCGAGAAGGCGCTGCACAATTATTTCGCCCACCTCGAGGGCGCTTCCGTCACGGACGTGTACAACCTGGTGCTCTCCGAAGTCGAGGCTCCCTTGCTCGAAAGCGTGATGAACTACGTCAAGGGCAACCAGACCAAAGCCAGTGAGCTGCTGGGCCTTAACCGTGGCACCTTGCGCAAAAAGCTCAAGCAATACGATTTGCTGTAAGCATTCAATCAAACCAGAAAGGCGCCCGCGTAAAAACGGTCGCCTTTTTTGCTGACTCCTTAGCTTTTGATGGAAATTGAAATGACCGACCAGACTACCCGCCTGCCGATCCGCCGCGCCTTGATCAGTGTTTCCGACAAGACCGGGATCCTCGAATTCGCCCGGGAGCTGGAAGCCCTGGGCGTGGAAATCCTTTCCACGGGCGGGACCTTCAAACTGCTGCAGGACAACGGCGTGGCCGCAGTGGAAGTGGCGGACTACACCGGTTTCGCAGAAATGATGGACGGTCGGGTCAAGACCCTGCACCCGAAAATCCACGGCGGCATCCTCGGCCGTCGCGGCATCGACGACGCAATCATGAGCGAGCACGGCATCAAGCCGATCGACCTGGTGGCCGTCAACCTCTACCCGTTCGAAGCTACCATCAACAAACCAGGCTGCGACTTGCCGACCGCAATCGAAAACATCGATATCGGCGGCCCGACCATGGTTCGCTCGGCGGCCAAGAACCACAAGGACGTGGCCATCGTGGTCAACGCCAGCGACTACGCCCAGGTGCTCGAAAGCCTGAAAGCCGGTGGTTTGACCTACGCCCAGCGTTTCGACCTGATGCTCAAGGCGTTCGAACACACCGCCGCCTACGACGGCATGATCGCCAACTACATGGGCACCGTGAACCAGGCCGCCGAAACACTCTCGACAGAAGGCCGCAGCCAGTTCCCGCGCACCTTCAACAGCCAGTTCATCAAGGCCCAGGAAATGCGCTACGGCGAGAACCCGCACCAGAGCGCGGCGTTCTACGTTGAGGCAAAACCGGCCGAAGTCGGCATCGCCACCGCGACCCAACTGCAAGGCAAAGAACTGTCCTACAACAACGTCGCCGACACCGACGCCGCGCTGGAATGTGTGAAGAGCTTCGTCAAGCCGGCCTGCGTCATCGTCAAGCACGCCAACCCGTGCGGCGTCGCCGTGAGCCCGGACGCAGAAGGCGGTATCCGCCAGGCGTATGAATTGGCCTACGCCACCGATACCGAATCAGCCTTTGGCGGCATCATCGCCTTCAACCGTGAACTGGATGCCGAGACCGCCAAGGCGATCGTCGAGCGTCAGTTCGTCGAAGTGATCATCGCGCCAAGCGTCAGCGAAGAGGCCCGTGCCATCGTCGCCGCCAAGGCCAATGTGCGCCTGCTGGCCTGCGGCGAGTGGTCGGCCGACCGCGCGGCGGCCTGGGACTACAAGCGCGTCAACGGCGGCCTGCTGGTACAGAGCCGCGACATCGGCATGATCGGCAGCGACGACCTTACAGTTGTGACCAAGCGCGCGCCGACCGAGCAAGAGATCAACGACCTGATCTTCGCCTGGAAAGTGGCCAAGTACGTCAAATCCAACGCCATCGTCTACGCCAAGAACCGCCAGACCATCGGTGTCGGCGCCGGCCAGATGAGCCGTGTGAACTCGGCGCGCATCGCTGCGATCAAGGCTGAGCACGCCGGCTTGCAGGTGGCGGGCTCGGTGATGGCGTCCGATGCGTTCTTCCCGTTCCGCGATGGCCTGGACAACGCTGCGAAAGCCGGCGTGACCGCCGTGATCCAGCCGGGGGGTTCGATGCGTGATGCCGAAGTGATTGCCGCCGCTGATGAAGCCGGCATCGCCATGGTCTTCACCGGCATGCGCCACTTCCGCCACTGATCCAACTCGATCGAAATGTGGGAGCGGGCTCTTTGTGGCGAGCGGGCTTGCCCCGCGTTGGGCTGCGCAGCAGCCCCAGACAAGAAGAATGCGGTGCGTCAGGCAAATCCTGGTGTTCGGTTTTGGGCCCGCTTCGCAGCCCAACGCGGGGCAAGCCCGCTCGCCACATGAGTTAGGCTCTACATTGAAGCGCTCCTGCGGCGCCTACAGAATTTGAGGTTTTTGAAATGAATGTTTTGATCATTGGCAGCGGTGGCCGTGAACACGCCCTGGCCTGGAAAGTTGCCCAGGACCCGCGCGTCCAGAAAGTCTTCGTCGCTCCCGGCAACGCCGGTACCGCCATTGAAGCCAAATGCGAGAACGTTGCCATCGACGTACTGGCTCTCGAGCAGTTGGCCGATTTCGCCGAGAAGAATGTCTCCCTGACCATCGTCGGTCCGGAAGTCCCGCTGGTTGCCGGCGTGGTGGACCTGTTCCGCAGCCGTGGCCTGGACTGCTTCGGCCCCACCGCCGGCGCTGCCCAGCTCGAAGGCTCCAAGGCATTCACCAAGGATTTCCTGGCCCGCCACAAGATCCCGACCGCCGACTACCAGAACTTCACCGAGATCGAGCCGGCCCTGGCTTACCTGCGTGAAAAAGGTGCGCCGATCGTGATCAAGGCCGATGGCCTGGCCGCCGGCAAAGGCGTGATCGTGGCGATGACCCTGCAGGAAGCCGAAGACGCCGTGCGCGACATGCTCGCCGGCAACGCCTTTGGTGACGCCGGTTCGCGCGTGGTGATCGAGGAGTTCCTCGACGGCGAAGAAGCCAGCTTTATCGTGATGGTCGACGGCAAGAACGTCTTGCCGATGGCTACCAGCCAGGACCATAAACGCGTCGGCGACGGCGACACCGGCCCCAATACCGGCGGCATGGGTGCGTACTCCCCTGCCCCGGTCGTCACCGCCCAGGTGCACCAACGCGTGATGGACCTGGTGATCTGGCCGACCGTGCGTGGCATGGCCGATGAAGGCAATGTGTACACCGGTTTCCTGTACGCCGGCCTGATGATCGACAAAGCCGGCAACCCGAAAGTCATCGAGTTCAACTGCCGCTTCGGCGATCCGGAAACCCAACCGGTGATGCTGCGTCTGCAATCGAGCCTGGTGCTGCTGGTGGAAGCCGCGCTGGCCCAGGCCCTGGACAAGGTTGAAGCGCAGTGGGACCCACGCCCAAGCGTCGGCATTGTGCTGGCGGCCGGTGGCTACCCGGCGGACTACGCCAAGGGTGACGTCATTGACGGCCTCGACGCCGCCGCCAAGCTGGAAGGCAAGGTGTTCCATGCGGGCACCGCGCTCAAGGATGGCCAGGTCGTGACCGCCGGTGGTCGTGTGCTGTGCGCCACCGCCATGGGTGCCAGTGTCGACGCCGCGCAGCAACAGGCGTACAAACTGGCCGCGAAGATCGATTGGCAAGGCTGTTTCTACCGCAAGGACATCGGCTACCGCGCCATTGCCCGTGAACGTGGCGAAAACAGCTGATCCGTCGGCGTCAGTACTATCCGTTCGGCTAGGCAGGGGCCCGTGGCCCTTGCCGTATGCAGGCCTCCCCGCGCATAGTTAACGCGTGCATCAACCTACGAAGGGATTTCGCCGTGCGCTGGCTCAGGATCGCCATAGGTTTTACTGTCAGCCTGCTGACACTGCTCTGTTTGTTCCCGGCCCAGGCCGCGGCGCAAGGCAGTGGCTGGGCAGTATTGCTTGATGAACAGGCCGACCTGCAACTGAGCGATATCCGTTCCTCGCGCTACACCAATCAATTCAGCCCCATCGAACTGGACCGCATTACCGCCGCGCCGCCGGACGGTGCGTTGTGGGTGCGTTTCAAGCTGCAACCCGGCAAGCACGAACAAGTGCTGCGGGTATTCGCCCCGGACCTGTCGCACCTGAGCCTCTATGTACTGGACGGCGATGCTCTGGTGGAACAACAGAGCACCGGCACGCGCCAACCGCAGGCTGAGCGACCACTGCCCAGCAGTGACTTCATGCTGCCGATGCCCCAGAGCCAGAAGCCGCTCGACGTCTACCTGCGCCTGGTGTCGGAACACGAACTGCGCCCCTACATCACCCTGGAGCCGGCCGTGCTCGCCGCGGCCGACCAGACCCAGACGCTGATCTACGGGCTGCTGTTCGGTTGCCTGCTGATGCTGATCCTGCACAACCTCACACGCTTCGCCTATCACCGCTCGCGCAGCAGCCTGTGGCTGGCGGCCTGCGAAGTGTTATTGATGCTCAGCCTGGCGCTGCTGCTGAACCTGGTGGGCCCATGGTTGCCGAACTGGCACGCGGTCCAGGCCCCCGGCGCCTACCTGGCGTTGCTGCTGACCGCGCCGTGCGGGCTGATGTTTGCCTACCGATTCTTCATGCCCCTGGGCCCGCATCCCCTGAACAAGCTGTTGATGGCCGACATATTGTTCATCGTGTTGTGCGGCCTGCTCCTGTTATTCGTCAACACTCTACCCCTGAACATCATTACCTACGTCCTGGTGGCCCTGGCTGGCTTGAGCATGCTGTTTGTCTCGGCCTATCACTGGCAGCAGGGCTATCGCCCGGCCCGCCTGTTCGTGGCGGCGATGGTGGTGTTCAACATCGGTACGCTGATCATCCTGCCGGCGCTGCTGGGCCTGACGATGGTGTCGCCCCAGGGCCTGATCGTCACGTTGCTGGCATTTATCTGCCTCAGCGGCCTGTTGATGAGCCTGGCGTTGGGCGAGCGTCAACGTGCGCTGGTCGAGGCGCGATTCAGCCTCAGCCGCGACCTGGCGGCGAGCAACGCCGAAATCGCCGCCAAGGCGGAGTTCCTGGCCAAGATCAGCCACGAAATCCGTACCCCCATGAATGGCGTGCTGGGCATGACCGAGCTGCTGCTGGGTACCCCGCTGTCGGTGAAACAGCGCGACTACGTGCAGACCATCCACAGTGCGGGCAATGAGCTGCTTACCCTGATCAACGAAATTCTCGATATCTCCAAGCTGGAATCCGGCCAGATCGAGCTGGATGACGTGCAGTTCGACCTTAATGCGCTGATCGAGGACTGCCTGAGCATCTTCCGCGCCAAGGCCGAACAGCAAAACGTCGAACTGATCAGCTTTATCCAGCCCCAGGTACCGCGCGTGATCAGCGGCGACCCGACGCGCCTGCGCCAGGCCATGTTGAGCCTGCTGGAGAACGCCCTGCAAAAAACCGATGAAGGCGAAGTGCTGATCGTGGTTGCCCTGGACGACCGCAGCACCCAGCCGCGCCTGCGCATTGCCGTACAAGACAGCGGCCTGCCGATGGAAGCGGCCGAGCGCGAAGCCCTGCTGCACAGCGAATTGCACAGCAAGAACTTCTTCTCGGCCACCCGCTTGAACGGTCACCTGGGCCTGGTCATCGCCCGCCAGTTGATCCTGTTAATGAACGGCGAGTTCGGGATCAAGAGCGGCAGCCATCAGGGCAGCACGCTGTGGCTGACCCTGCCGCTGGACCCGGAACGCCTGGAGCATCCGACCTCCGATCTCGACGGCCCGCTCAAAGGCGCCCGGGTGCTGGTGGTGGACGACAACGACACCTGCCGCAAAGTCCTGGTGCAGCAGTGCTCGGCCTGGGGCCTCAACGTCAGCGCCGTGCCCTCCGGCAAGGAAGCCCTGGCGCTGCTGCGCACCAAGGCGCACTTGCGTGATTACTTCGACGTGGTCCTGCTGGACCAGAACATGCCCGGCATGACCGGCATGCAACTGGCCGCGAAGATCAAGGAAGACCCAAGCCTGAACCACGACATCCTGCTGATCATGCTCACCGGCATCAGCAATGCCCCCAGCAAGATCATCGCGCGCAACTGCGGGATCAAACGCATCCTCGCCAAACCCGTGGCCGGTTATACGCTCAAGACCACCCTGGCCGACGAACTGACCCAGCGCAGCAAGGGCAACACAGCGCCTCGCGCGTTGCCCGGCGCACCGGCGGCCGTCACCGTACCCAGCGATTTCCGCATTCTGGTGGCCGAAGACAACAGCATTTCCACCAAAGTGATCCGCGGCATGCTCGGCAAACTCAACCTCGACCCGGACACCGCCAGCAATGGCGAAGAAGCGCTGGAGGCGATGAAGGCCCAGCGCTATGACCTGGTGTTGATGGACTGCGAAATGCCGATCCTCGATGGCTTCTCGGCGACGCAGCAATTGCGCGCCTGGGAAGTCAGCCACCAGCGCATTCGCACGCCGGTGGTGGCGCTGACGGCGCACATCCTGTCGGAACACAAGGAGCGGGCACGCCAAGCCGGGATGGACGGGCACATGGCCAAGCCGGTGGAGTTGTCGCAGTTGCGTGAACTGGTGGAGTTCTGGGTGGCGCAGCGTCAGCAAAGGCCGGAACACGCCCCCAGCTGACTTGGAATGCAGCCCGCTCCCACATTTGATTGCTGTCGCCTGATAGACTCGCGCAGTACTTTCTTGCGCGAGCCACTTCCATGCTCCACGTGTTATTCAGCGTCTACCTGAAAATGCTCGTGCTCTACAGCCCGTTCTTCGTGCTGTCCTGCTTTATCAGCCTCACCCGTGGCTATTCCAGCAAAGAGCGGCGGCGCCTGGCCTGGAAAGTGGCGCTGGCGACCCTGGTGTCGAGCGTGTTGCTCTACCTGTTCGGCCGGGTGATTTTCAGTGTGTTCGGCATCACCGTAGACGCGTTCCGCATCGGCGCCGGCAGCGTGCTGTTTATCTCCGCGCTGGGCATGGCGCAGGGCAAGTCGGCCGTGCAGACCGACAACGTGCAGCAGGACGTGACCATCGTGCCGCTGACCATCCCCCTCACCGTCGGTCCCGGCACCATCGGGGCGCTGTTGGTGATGGGCGTAAGCCAGCCACACTGGGACGACAAGCTCACCGCCATCCTCAGTATCGCCCTGGCCAGCCTAACGGTTGGCGTGGTGCTGTACCTGTCCAACCGTATCGAGCGCATCCTTGGCGACCAGGGCTTGCAGATTGTCAGTCGGTTGATGGGGTTGTTCGTGTGCGCTCTGGCCGCGCAAATCATCTTTACCGGCGTACGCGGCTACCTGGTGCCCTAGATCCGGTACTTGGCGATGGCCAGCCGCACCTTGTCACCTGCGCTCTCGCGCATCAGCTGCAGGGTCTTTTCGTTGATCAGCGAAGTGTTCAGCACCAGGCACGTCTGCCCACTGAAAGCTTCGAACGAGGAGCTGTCCCATTCCAGAAATGGCAACCCGACCTGCTTGCTCACGCTGTGGGTGCTGTAAGTCACCAGCACCATTTTCAATTCGCCCTCCATCTCGGCACAGGACGCCAGGCCGAAATCCGCGCCCTGGTGCACCGTGCTGTTGCGCTTGAACAGCTCGAACGTCGCCGGTGTCTGCTTCAACGCCTCCAATGCATCGGCCGCCAACCTGGGCAGAGCCGCCAGCAGTGGCGCAGACAAGGACGTCGACCCCAGCAGGGCAGCGATGATACCCAGCACCTGGGACTGCACGGTCAGCCCCTTGCCTGAACGTGACACCCGCTCGAAGCGGCTGCGCACCGGCAGCCAGCCCAAGCCGGTCATCACCTTGATGAACTCCTCGTACCAACCCTCGGTACCGCGCTGGATGTGCAACACATCGCTGACATAGCTGCTGGCCAGCAGATAGCTCTTGCGGATGTATTCCCGGTTCAGCCCCGACAAGCCATCGGCAAACGAGATCACGCCGTTGTTGACCACCGCCGCGTTGAAGTCGTCTTCGCTGTCCGGCGCACAAGGCTCACCCGTTCCCGGCGCTCCGGGCAACTTGTAGGCGGCAATCAATTTGCGCCTTTTTGTACTGTTGATCCTTCTGTGATGTCGCTCCATTTTGACTCTCCACAAGCACCCCAACTCGGGGCTTATGTTCACCCTAGTCCACCCGCCGACGGACTTGCCAGACGACAAACATCCCTTGAGGCAACACGGCAAACCGTAGCGCCCAGGGATCACGCGGGGTCGCCGGCACGTGTGCAGAAGTCTTCGCGAAAAAAAGAAAAAGCCCCGGACAACGCCAGGAAATTCCCTGGGTCATTCGGAGCTTTCCGGCGCCTGAAGAGCCGCTTTCAGCCGGCGGGTTTCTCGCCGTACCAGCGCGGCGTGTACACCCACTCACCACCACCGGCACGGGGGAAGGTGCAGGTGGTGGACGAGCCGATCAGCACCATGGTGCGCATGTCCACCTGCTCCGGCGTCAGTTGCCCCAGCGTGGTGACGCGCAGGGTCTGCCCCGGCCGACCGATATCACGGCCCAGCACCACAGGCGTCTCAGGCGTGCGATGCAGCGCGACGATTTCCAGCGCACGCCCCAACTGCCACGGCCGCGAACGCGAGATCGGATTGTAGAACGCCAGCGCCAGGTCGGCCTGGGACGCCAGGTCCAGGCGCTTTTCGATAATCGACCAGGGCTTGAGGTTGTCCGACAGCGACATCACGCAGAAGTCATGCCCCAGCGGAGCACCGGCCTGGGCCGCTGTAGCCAGGGAGGCCGAGACGCCGGGCAGGATCTGCAGGTCGACCTGATGCCAGGCCGGGTCGCTGGACTCATGCAAGGCCTCGAGCACCGCCGCGGCCATGGCGAACACGCCAGGGTCGCCGGAGGACACCACCACCACCGAACGGCCCTGGGCCGCCAGTTCGAAGGCATGGCGCGCACGCTGCATTTCTTCACGGTTGTCGGTGCAGTGCTGCACCTGATCGTCGCGAAACGGCCCGGCCATGCGCACGTAGGTTTCGTAACCGAGCACGTCGGTGCAACGCGTCAGTTCGGCTTTCACCGCCGGCACCATCAGTTCGGCGGCGCCCGGGCCCAGGCCGATCACAGCGAGGCGGCCACGGGCGCGACCGACTTGCGACAGGTCCAAAGGCTGCTCGGCGACGCTGACGACGATATCGGCGTCCTGAGCGAGATCACTGAAACGCAGCGGCACGCCCAGTTCCAACGCGGCTTGATGCAACGACGCTTCGGCCATCTGCGTGTCACTGGCCAGCAGGCAGGCCAGGGATTGCACGGCGATACCCGCATCATGCAAAGCGGCCCGCACACGTTCCGCCAATTGCGCGCCCGGCTTGCACGCCACGCACACCGTCTTCGGATAGATCAACAATTCGTCGGCCGCAGGTACCCGCTTGGCACTGCCCACATGAATGGCCAGGCGCGCCTGTTGATCCTGCGGCAGATTGGCCTGCTCCAGCCACGGCGCCGCGCCTTCGATGCGCACGCTCTCGCCGGCCAGCAAGTCCGAGACAAAACGCTTGCCCAGTTCCAGATCAGCCAACGCGTAACCGGCGGGCGGGTTGAGCAGGCAGGTGCCGAAACGCAACTCGCCACTGGTGGTAATGGCAGCCGCCACGCCCAGCGCAGCGGCGATCTCACGCGCCATCACATTCACGCCGCCCAGGCCGCCGAGCAGCGGCACCACGGCGCTGCCGTCTTCGGCCACGGCGAGCACAGCGGGCTCTTCGCCCTTTTCCAGCAGCAGCGGCGCCAGCGTGCGGATCACAATGCCGGCGGCACACAGCGCAATCAGCGGTGTGCCTTGCTGGTAGAGCTGACGCAGCGTGGCGCCGAACTCGATGTAAGCGTGGTCAGCGCCCTCGACGCGCCCGGCCAAACCGTGGATCGCAGCACCGGGGTACAGCTGCTGGATCTTGCGCGCAGTGGCCAGGCTGCCCTGGCCGAGGATGACAATCGCCGGGCGCATCAACCTTGCCACCGTTCGCCAGGCACAATGATCAGCGAGAAGTACGGCGACGACATCGGCTCCACCTGGTCCAGCGGCACGATCTTCTGGTTGGCCATGGTCGCGCGTTCCACGTACAGCGCACGCTCGGCCAGGCCGAGCTCTTCGAGCACCTGGCGCACTTTCGGGAAATTGCGCCCCAGCTTCATGATTACCGCCGCGTCGGCGTCCGCCAAACGGCGCTTGAGGTCTTCATGGGGCAATACGCCGGAGAGCACCGACAGGCTCTGGTTGCGATACACCAGCGGCGCGCCCAGCACCGAAGCGCCGCCGAGCATCGAGCACACGCCGGGGATAACCTGCGCTTCGTAGCGCTCGGCGAGGCGGTCATGCAGGTACATGTAGGAGCCGTAGAAGAACGGGTCGCCTTCACAGATCACCGCCACATCGCGGCCGGCGTCCAGATGCGCGGCCACGCCAACGCTGGCGGTGTCGTAGAAATCGCTGATCACCTGCTCGTAGGACAGCGGCGCCGGCAACGCCTCGGTGGTCACCGGGTACACCAGCGGCATCAGGGTTTGTTGCGGCACCAGATGATCCTCAATGATGCCGAAGGCGTTGCCCTTCTTGCCCTTGGCCACGAAGTACGCCACCACCGGCGATTCGCGCAGCAGGCGCAGGGCCTTGAGGGTGATCAGTTCCGGATCGCCGGGGCCCACGCCCAGGCCGATCAAACGTCCGCGTGGGTGCATCACTCGACCTCCGTGGCCAGGGCATTCACCGCGGCGGCGGCCATCGCGCTGCCGCCCAGGCGGCCCTGCATGATCACGAACGGCACGCCACGGCTGTCGGCGGCGAGCATCGCCTTGGATTCGGCGGCCCCCACGAAACCCACCGGGAAGCCAAGGATCAACGCCGGTTTCGGCGCGCCGGCATCCAGCATTTCGAGCAGGTAAAACAAGGCGGTCGGCGCGTTGCCGATCACCACTACGCTGCCTTCCAGATGCGGGCGCCACAGCTCCAGCGCGGCGGCGGAACGGGTGTTACCCAGTTGCCGCGCCAGCTCGGGCACGCTGTCGTCGCGCAAGGTGCAGATCACCGGGTTATTGGCCGGCAGGCGCGCGCGGGTCACGCCTTCGGAGACCATCCGCGCATCGCACAGAATCGGCGCGCCCGCCGCGAGTGCATCGCGCCCGGCCTTGCCCGCGCCCGCGGAGAACTGCAGGCCGTCGATGGCGTCGACCATGCCGCAGGCATGGATCACCCGCACCGCGAGTTTCTCCAAATCAGCCGGGATACGCTCCAACTTGGCTTCCGCGCGAATAATGGCGAAGGAGTTGCGATAGATCTCCTGACCGTCGCGGATGTAATCAATCATCGGTGTTGCTCCGTGGGCGAGCGCGCAGCAGGGCGCCCGTCGCTTCAATAGAAAGGTTGCGCGCGTGCAGCCGGCCGAAACCTGGCTGGGCTGCCTCGCGAAAATAAAGGTCGTAGTGGCCTGGGCCTGCGGCCAGCAACGTGACCGGTGCGATGTGCGCGGCGGCGCAGGAGCGTGGGCAGCCGGACAGGTGCACGTCGTGGTCGGTGCGCAGCGCGGCCAGTTGCGCCGCATCGGCCTTGGTGTCGGCCAAGGCCTTGGCGCAGCCGCTGGAACCGGTGCAGGCGGTCATGCGCGCCAGGGGCTGGTCGGCGGAGCAGAGCAAGCCCAGTTGCGTCAGGCGCTCGGTCACGACGCCAGGTTTTTCCACATTGGGCAGCAGCACGCCTTGCCAAGGCGTGAAGCGCAAGGTGCCGTCGCCATAATCGTCGGCGAGCTGGGCGGCGCCCTTGAGCATCGTCGAATCCAGGCGGCCCAGGGGCGCAACGGCCGCGACATAGAACTGATTCTTTTGCGGCTGTGGATAAGTGCCCATGTGCAGCGAAGCGCCACTGGCGGGGCGTTTGAAGCCATTCGCGGACAGCAGCGGCAGGCTCAGGCGGCTCAGCACCTTATCCACCACCAGGTGGCGCATGCGTGTTTGTTCCGGCGTGGCCACATCAAGAAAGGCTTCCAGCACCGCAGTGACCAGCGCGTGGCCCTGCTCCAATCGAACGGCGCCCAACGGGGCATCCAGGCCCGGGCAACCGGCCAGCCCGAACGCGAGCAGCGTTTCGCCATTGCGCACGAACGCTGAGAGCCACAGGTCATGGTGATGCTCGAGCATCGCCAGGGCCTCACCGCCATCCAATTGCACGGCGAACTTGGCTGACAGCTCATGGAAACGCGGGACGTTTTGCAGCGAGGCCAGGATCTGGTCCGCCAACGGGCGCGTGTCGAACAGCATCTGCTCGTCGATACCGGCGCTGGGGCTGAGCATCAGGTTGCGCACGTCGTCACCGGCGGCGTTGCTCGGGCCGAGGCCGGCGGCCAGCAGCAGGGTGATCAACGCCTGTTCTTCGGCGCCGATCCCGCGGATCTGCAGATTGGCGCGGTTGGTTGCCTCGATCACCCCGCCGGCATAGGCCTGGGCCGCATCCGCCACCGCGCGGGCCTGGGCGGCGCGGATCGAGCCACCGGCCAATTTGATCCGGCAAATCCCGCCGTCCAGCGCCTGGACAATACGCAGCAACCCCGGACAAGCCGAGGGGCGCAAGGTATTCACAGCGGGCGTCTGGTTCACGGGGCTACCGGTTGACGGGTAAAGGCGCGGTATTATGCCTGCTTTGTCCGGCGGCATGAAAAGCCTGCCCGTCGGATGTCGTTCAAGGAATGGTTATGTCGCCCTGGCTGACGGTTGTAGGCATCGGTGAAGACGGCTTCAAGGGGCTGGGCAGGAATGCCCGGCACGCCCTGTTGCGCGCCACGCGGATTATAGGTGCACAGCGCCAGTTGGACTTGCTGCCGGTGTGTATTCGGGGCGAGCGTGAGCTGTGGCCGAGCCCGTTTTCACTGGCGCCGGTGCTGGCAAGGCGCGGTACGCCGGTGTGTGTGCTGGCCAGCGGCGATCCGATGTTCTATGGCGTGGGCGCCAGCCTGGCGCGCCAGATCGCGGCCGATGAGTTGCGGGTTCTGCCGGCGCCGTCGTCGGTATCGCTGGCGGCGGCGCGGTTGGGCTGGCCGTTGCAGGACGTGGTGACGCTCTCCGTGGTGGCACGGCCGTTGGCGGCGTTGAACGCACATTTGGCCAGTGGCGTAAGGATGTTGGTGTTGAGTAACGACGGTCGCAGTCCTGGGTTGATTGCCGCGTTGTTGGCTGACTCCGGATTTGGACCCAGCCGGTTGAGCGTGTTTGAACACCTGGGCGGCGCGGACGAGCGGCGTCTCGACGGTCTGGCTGCGGATTGGCATCACGCTCGGGTCGCCGACCTGAATCTGGTGGCCATCGATTGCCTGGCGTCTATCGACACGCCACGCCTCTCGCGCCTGGCCGGCCTGCCGGACTCGGCATTCAAGCACGACGGCCAACTGACCAAACGCGACGTGCGCGCCATGACCCTCGCCCGCCTCGCGCCGATGCCCGGCGAGCTGCTGTGGGACGTGGGCGCGGGCAGCGGTTCCATCGGTATCGAGTGGATGCGGGCGCATCCGAGTTGCCGCGCGCTGGCGATTGAAGCCGACTCGGGCCGCCAGGGCCTGATCGAACACAACCGCGACGTTCTTGGCGTGCCCGGCCTGCAATTGATTCGCGGTAAGGCCCCCGATGCGTTGCAAGGCCTGGAAGCACCGGACGCCATCTTCATCGGCGGCGGCATCACCCGCGACGGCGTGCTCGACACCTGCTGGCAGCACCTGCGCCCCGGCGGCAGACTGGTCGCCAACGCCGTGACCCTGCAAAGCGAAATGACCCTGATGAACTGGCGCGCGCAGCATGGCGGCGAACTGACCCGCATTCATGTGGCCCAGGCGCAGCCATTGGGGGAGTTTGATACCTGGCGCCAGGCGCTGCCGATCACCTTGCTGGAGGTGGTCAAGCCGCTATGAAAAGAATTCTTCTGCTGGGCGGCGTGACCGAAGCGTTGGCCATCGCCCGAACCTTGGGGCCGGAGCATATCTATAGCTTGGCCGGAGTGGGCCGCGTACCTACCGATCTCGCCTGCCAAGTGCGTGTCGGCGGTTATGGTGGCGCTGAAGGATTGGCGCAGTTTGTTCGCGATGAGCGGATCAGTTTGATCCTCGACGCGACCCACCCGTATGCGGCGCAGATCAGCCAGAACGCGGCCCAGGCTGCGCAGTTATGCGGTGTGCCGTGCTGGGCATTACGCCGCCCGGCGTGGCAGCCGCAAGCGGGCGATGATTGGCGCGAAGTCGGTGATTGGGCCTCGTTGATTGAAACGTTGAAACCCTTCAAGCGCCCCCTCTTCACCCTGGGCCGCGAGCCGCTGCAGCATCTCGACGAAATTCCTGCCGACCAGTTCTGGACGCTACGGGCGCTGGATGTTTATCCGGGGAACGAGCGCTGTGAAGTGATCGGCGCGCGTGGGCCGTTTCTGATCGAGGACGAGCGTGCGCTGTTTGAACGGCGGCAGATCGATGTGCTGATCAGCAAGAACAGCGGCAGCACCGCCACCGAGCCGAAGCTGGAAGTGGCAAGGGCGCGGGGCGTGCCGGTGCTTGTATTGAAACGCCCGGTGTTGGTTGCGGTGGATCGAGAATTCACCAGCGTAGCTGCGGTGCTACAGGCAATCACCGCTCTCTCTAGACACCACTGACTCCATGTGGGAGCGGGCTTGCTCGCGAAGGCGGTGTATCAGTTAACACATGCGCCGACTGACACACCGCCTTCGCGAGCAAGCCCGCTCCCACATTTGGACTGTGTTATCAGGCCGCCGTTATCGCGGGTCCGAAACCCTTGTGCACACGATCAGCCAGCAACTGTGCCAGCTCAATCAACTGCGCAACGCCGAGCAATTCCTCTCGTTTCGGGCCTTCCAAATCAAACGCCAGGTCACAACTCAGCGCATTGGCCGAGGCGAGTGTTTCGCTGAGATTGACCAGCAGGTCTTCGGTGCTGATGCCATCGACCACGGTGAAGAGCCGGATGGGGGGATTGGGGGTTGGTTTGATCATTGTGAGATTCCATTGGTAGTGGAGCTGCCACTGATCGCCGCGACGCGATAGAGGGTGGCAGCTGTACGCAGGTTCGCGGACCGGTTACCAATGAACCCGGCATACCCGAAGGTATCCCGCGCACAGCCACCATGTAGCCGCACAGTAGACGATAAAAAAGCGCCGACTGAAAGCGGACAATGGCGCATAGGCGCATTGGTAAACCGGGCCGCGACGCCCGACCGCTGAGTTTGCAGCGGTGTACGGAGACTAGAGATTGAATGTCCTAGGGACAACCTCAAAGACTTGTCGGAAATTTCTATTTATACGGATAACCAGTCCTATCAGGCTTCACCACCGAAAGCCGAATCCCCCTACGAACACTTCCGAACAAGCTGGCTGGCTCAGCCAAAAGCCCCCGCCCTAACCTCCCCTCTCGCGGTTTTGCTCCGGCGCCCGCGATGGGGATGCACTGCTTTTGCAGCGCGTCGAAACTTGCCATTCTGTATCCCAAGGAATACGATCCGAGATGATTGTTTTCAATGAAACCATTGAGTTTGTCAAATGGCTGGAAGCCGTTCGGGATCCATTCGCAAAAGTGCGTGTTGTGAAAAGAATACGAATGGCTGAAGCCGGAAACTTCGGTGACTGTGAGCCCGTAGGTGATGGAGTGTCCGAGATGCGAATCCATTATGGTCCTGGGTATCGCGTTTACTTCACTCGTAGAAATAAGGTGGTTTATCTGTTGCTGATCGGTGGTGACAAATCAACACAAAGCCGGGACATCAAGCGTGCAAAACAAATGGCATTAAATCTCGGCAATAAGGAGTGACTTATGAGCGAATCTTTTACCCGCTTTGACGCGGCAAAATATTTGAAAACCCCTTCGGAAATGGCTGCGTACCTAGAGACCTGCTTTGAAGACGATGCAGGCGATGGTCTTTTGATTCGCACCGCTCTCAATGATATCGCCCGCGCCCAAGGCATGACCCAAATAGCCCGCGACGCCGGCCTCGGACGAGAAAGTCTGTACAAAGCCCTCTCCAGCACTGGCAATCCCGAATTCGCGACTATCATGAAAGTCATGAAAGCTCTGGGCCTCAAGCTTCACGCCACGGCGGTCTGACCCACTGCGACACCAAACCACACCGCCCTTTTTTACTTATCCCCCCCGATCAGGCTAAATACCCGCCTGATCGTTTAACCCTACGGATTGTCCGCCATGGCCCGTCAACGCTTTGCAATTGCCTGGATCGCCTGCCTTGCAGTGCTGTTCAACGCCTTTGCCATGCCGCTGGCCAGTGCGATGCAGCAGACGGACGATCCGGTAAAGCGCCTGATGTGGGGCAGTTTCTGTTCTTCCAATGGCGCCAGCCTCAAGGCGATAGCCCTGGGCAAGCTGGAGATTCCGGCGCCGCAGCAGGACGATCACTCCGCCATGCAGCACTGCTGGTGTTGCTCCGGCTCACCGTCGCTGGTGGCGTTGCCAGGGCATGTACCGCAGTTGTATGTCACGCGCTTCACCGCGGTGCAGAGCCTGCCGCCAACCCAGCTGCAAAACCCAACCCCGCGCCAGCAATGGCCGAGCCTCAACCCCCGCGCTTCTCCGACGGCCTGATTGCTTCGCAAGTGAACTGCGTTTAGACCCGTTCTGGAGAACTGCCATGCTCAAATCTTCCCTGCTTCTGGCTGCGTTGCTGCTGCCGGTGTTCAGTGCCGCCAATGCCGAAGACTACAAGGCCGGCGACTTGCTGGTCAGCGACCCCTGGTCCCAGGAATTGCCGCCCAACGCCCCCACCGTCGCGGCGTATTTCGTGATTCATAACACCGGCGCCACCCCGGATCGCCTGCTCAGCGCCGACACACCGCTGGCGGAAAAAGCAGAGCTGCACGAGCATGTGATGCAGGGCGACCTGATGAAGATGCAACAGGTGCCCAGTGTCGCCGTACCGGCCAAGGGTGAACTGACCTTCGCGCCGATGGCTTACCACGTGATGCTGCTGGGCATCAAAGACCGCGGCCTGTTGGCCGACGGCAAGCAATTCCCGCTGACCCTGACCTTTGAAAAAGCCGGCAAGGTCGAGGTGGAGGTGTCGGTACAAAAGGTGCCGCCGATGGCCGCCCACGCGCATAAGCACGCCCAGTAGGCGGTTACTCGATGGGCGCCCCACGCGCCAGGTTCTCTCCACATTCGCGCGTAAGACGCGGCAGTTGGATCAGCCTGTTCGCCATGCTGATGATCTTTATCGGTCCGCTGATCTCCCAGGCGATGCCGATGGACCATCACGCCGGTATGTCGATGAGCATGCCGATGGATCACGGCGATGCCCATCACAAAAAAGCGCCTGACGAACACCACGCCCTCTGGTCCAAGTGCGGCTATTGCGATCTGCTTTACAGCTGCCCTGCCCTGCCTGGCGGTATTCCAACGCTCACCCTGGGCAGTCCGCCGCCAGCCAACGCCCTCACCCCCACCACCCGCCTGGGCCATGCCCGGCAGAGCATCTTCCCCGGCGCCCGCAGTCGCGCGCCGCCCAGCGTCTCGTAAGCACTGACACCGTTACTTCACCCGGCCGACTTTAGACAGACAGCCGCAGGCTGCTGGCCGTGTTGTTTACGATTGATAAATGGAAGTTGTCATGTCCAGGTTTTCTGCTGACACCCGTTTGGGATGTACCCCTGTGCTCGCCGTTTTATGCGGCGTACTCCTGGCGCCACAGGCCAGGGCCGACGCGCATGAACTGAGCCCCACCGTGATCACCGCGATCGCCCCCAGCTCGCCGCTGACCGTGGTCACCAACCCCAAGGAACCGCGCCAGCCGGTGCCCGCCAGCGATGGCGGCGACTACCTCAAGACCATCCCCGGCTTTGCCCTGGTGCGCAATGGCGGCACCAATGGCGACCCGGTGCTGCGCGGCATGTTCGGCTCGCGCCTGAATATCCTCACCAACGGCAGCATGATGCTCGGCGCCTGCCCCGGCCGCATGGATGCGCCTACCTCGTATATCTCCCCGCAGACCTATGATCAGCTCACCGTGATCAAAGGCCCGCAAACCGTACTCTGGGGCCCTGGCGCCTCGGCCGGCACCGTCCTGTTCGAGCGCAAGCCGGAGCAGTTCGGCGAACTGGGTACACGGCTCAATGCCAGTGTGCTGGCCAGCTCCAACGGGCGCTTCGACAAGGTCATCGATGCCGCTGCCGGCGGGCCGCTGGGCTACGTGCGGGTGATCGGCAACCAGGCGCATGCAGACGATTACAAGGACGGCAATAACGACACCGTCGCCTCGCGCTATGACAAGTGGAATGGCGATGTGGCCGTGGGTTTCACCCCTGACCCCGACACCTTGCTGGAACTCACCGCCGGCCGAGGCGACGGCGAAGCGCGCTACGCCGGACGCGGCATGGACGGTTCGCAGTTCCTGCGCGAAAGCCTGGGGCTGCGCTTTGAAAAATCCAACCTCGGCGAGGTGCTGGACAAGGTCGAAGCCCAGCTCTACTACAACTACGCCGACCATGTGATGGACAACTACAGCCTGCGCACACCGCCAGGCACCGGCATGATGACGGGGCCGATGGCCTCCAACGTTGACCGCCGCACCCTCGGCGCGCGGATAAAGGCCACCTGGCGCTGGGCCGATGTGCAACTGATCGGCGGCCTGGATGCGCAGACCAACGAGCACCGCGCCCGCAGCAGCATGGGCATCGACACCTACAAGGATCTGCCGCGCACCAAGGACGCCGACTTTCACAACTACGGCGTATTCGGCGAACTCACCTGGTATGCCGCCGAGCGCGACCGCCTGATCAGCGGCGCGCGCCTGGACCGCGCCTCGGCCAAGGATTATAGGCAGACCACCGGCTCCGGCATGAGCACCCGCGCCAACCCCACCGCCGACGACACCCGCGCCGACACCTTGCCGTCGGGCTTCGTGCGCTATGAACACGACCTGGCCGACAGCCCCACTACGCTCTATGCCGGCCTGGGCCATTCGGAACGTTTCCCGGATTACTGGGAACTGTTCTCCCCCAACACCGGCGCGACCGGCTCGGTGAATGCCTTCGACGGCGTCAAGCCCGAGAAAACCACCCAACTCGACGTTGGGGCGCAATACAAAGCCGAAGACCTTGAAGCCTGGGCCTCGGGTTATATCGGCCGGGTGCAGGACTTCATCCTGTTCGACTACCGGCCCGGCATGATGGGCGCCACCTCCCAGGCTCGCAACGTCGACGCCCGCATCATGGGTGGCGAACTGGGCGCGGCGTACAAGCTGACACGCCATTGGAAAGCCGACGCCACCCTCGCCTACGCCTGGGGCAAGAACAGCAGCGACGGCAAGGCCCTGCCGCAAATGCCACCGCTGGACGCGCGCCTGGGGCTCACCTACAGCGAAGATGACTGGAGCGCCGGCGCCCTGTGGCGGGTGGTCGCCGCACAACACCGCATCGACCCGAACAAGGGCAATGTGGTCGGCAAGGACTACGACAAGAGCGGCGGCTTTGGGGTGTTCTCGCTGAACGCGGCGTATCGAATCAATAAAAACTTCAAGGTCAGTACCGGTGTCGACAATCTGTTCGGCAAGGCATACGCCGAGCACTTGAACCTGGCCGGCAACGCCGGCTTCGGCTACCCGGCCAGCGACCCGCAGGCGATCAAGGAGCCTGGGCGGACCCTCTGGACCAAAGTGGACATGAGTTTCTAAGAGCATCGCAGGCAAGCCAGCTCCCACATTTGAATGGTGAATACAAATGTGGGAGCTGGCTTGCCTGCGATAGCGGTGTAACGAACACAAAAAATCAAAGCCTTGCGGAGCCCCAAATGAGCACCCAAAAAATCTCTTTCTACAACCTGGCCTGGCGCTGGCACTTCTACGCCGGCCTCTTCGTCGCCCCTTTCATGGTGCTGCTGGCGCTGACCGGAATCATCTACCTGTTCAAACCCCAGCTCGACCCGCTCATGTACGCTGACCTGCTCACCGTGCCCGCCGCCGAGCACGCCTTGAGCGCCGACGAGCAACTGCAACGCGCCCAGGCCGCTTACCCCCAAGGCGCGATCAGCAAATACCTGCCCCCCGTTGACGCTACCCGTAGCGCGCAATTCGTGATGCAAAACGGCGGCCGCGAAGTGACGGTGTTCGTCGACCCGTATCGCGGCACCGTACTCGGCGAACAGGACGCCAAATACAACCTGCAAGCCATCGCCCGCGCGCTGCACGGCGAACTGATGATCGGCACCGTCGGCGATCGCCTGGTGGAACTGGCCGCCGGCTGGGGCGTGATGCTGGTGGTCTCGGGCCTGTACCTGTGGTGGCCGCGCGGCAAGTCGTCGGCGGGTGTGCTGTGGCCTCGCCTGAACAGCCGTGGCCGGGTGTTCTGGCGCGATATGCACGCGGTGACCGGTTTTTGGGGCGCGTCACTGCTGCTGATGATGCTGCTCAGCGGCATGACCTGGACCGGCTTCTGGGGCAAGCAATACGCCGATCTGTGGAACACCTTCCCGGCAGCGATGTGGAACAACGTGCCGCAGTCAGACCAGCAGGCGCGCGTGCTTAATACCTCGACGCAACAAACCGTGCCCTGGGCCATGGAAAACACACCGATGCCGATGTCCGGCGACCATGCCGAGCACATGAACCATGGCGCCCTGCACTCAGCCCCGGCCGCGCCCACGGTGCGCCTGCAGCAGGTCGTCGACCTGGCCACCGCGCGCAATGTCGAGCCCGGCTACAACATTACCTTCCCCACCACCGCCCAAGGCGTGTTCACGGTTGCGGTGTTCGCCGACAACCCGCGCAATGACGCCACTCTGCATGTGGACCAGTACATCGGCAAGGTCCTGGCCGATGTGCGCTGGGAACACTACAACCTCATCGCCCGCGCCACCGAGAGCGGCGTGATGCTGCACGAGGGCAAGATGTTCGGCTGGGTCAACCAGCTGATCGTGTTGGTGATCTGCCTGATGATCCTGCTCAGCGCGGTCAGTGGCGTGGTGATCTGGTGGAAGCGCCGGCCACAGGGCGGCCTCGGTGTGCCGCCGCTGCGCCATGACTTGCCCAAGTGGAAAACCGCGATGGTGATCATGCTGGGGCTGGCGATCCTCTTCCCGTTGGTGGGCGCCTCGTTGATCCTGGTGGGGTTGCTGGATCGCCTGGTGTTGGCGCGTCTTTTCAACCGGGATCAGACCGCCTCGGGTTCCGCATAAAGGGATTAAAGTTCATCCCTTACAGGCCTTTGAGTGGATGCATCCGGCAGTTTCAGATCGGGGGCAAGGCGGGAGTGCACCGTCCAGAACTCGCCGCTGCGGATCACGCGCAACTCGCCGATGCGCGCCAGCTCCGAGATCACTCCGGACGGCGCGGGGGCGAACGCGGTGTAGCCGCTGCTCTCCAGCCATTTGCCGGTGGTCGCCAGCAGGTTGTATTCGTCGCGGCTGAAGCTTGGCGTGTAGGCGAGCAAGGCGCCGTCGCGGGCGGTCAGGTAAAAGCCGCTGATGTGCAGCCCCTGTTGCCTCAAGGTGTGCAGGTAAAAACCCAGTTCGCGCCAGGACACAAAGTTGACCTGGTACGAGCGCTCTGCACCCAACTGCGGCTGATCCAACCCGGCATGAAAGATCAAATGCGCAGCGCTGACCCGATAACCCTGCGGCCATTGCGGGTGCACGCCGATCAGCGCTGCCGGAAACAGGCGCGCCGCGGTGGCAGAAGGGAACCCCTCGTCCGCCTCCGCCAGCGTAGGGATATGGTTGTCGCTGCCGCCGACGTTCTCCAGCAATGCACTGATCGCTTGCTGGCCCTCAAAGCGCCCGGCGCGACGGTGGATATACTCTGCCGCATCATCGCGGTGCGCGTGAATCGGCCCCTGCGCCCAACGGTTTTCGCTGGCCGGTGGCACGCCCCGCGAACTCCCCGGTTGCCACTGCGCGTCCACTATGCCGACGCCCGGCCAATTGTCGCTGGGCACCAGAATACGCAGGTCGCCGGCGGCGGCAATGCGCCGAATATAAGCGCGTGGCGTCAGCGAGCGAAGCTTCAACAAAACCTGGTCGTTCTGCCGGAATAGAATCCCGTTACGCACCGTGAACTTCAGCAACGCGCCATCGGCACATGACAGGTACAGGGGCAACGCCGCCCGCTTGGCCGTGGCGCTGACCTGGTAAGTGGCGGCCTGAAGCGTCACGGGCGAGATCAGCCCACGGTAGATCTCGTCGCCACTGAGAAAACGCCCGCCTGGGTGAAAATCTTCGATGTACGCCCCACAGATGTACATTGCGGCCAATTCATAGCGGTGCGGGTATCCGGCATCCGAAAACACACGACGATGGGCCAGGCCCGAGCCGTCGTCGGTGACCGGCAGCGTGGAGACAAACTGCTCCTTGCCCATGGCCTGCAACACATAGCCGAACTGCAACTCACTGCGCGCGCCGGCCATTTCATGCGCATAACGCGCCGCGTCATCCGCGCTCGCGTGCACCGGGCTGCACGCCGGGTCCTGGCGGGCCTGCACGTAGTTGCCGGTGCCACGGGCCGGCGCGGCAAAAGCGCGCCAGGCGCCAACCGGACCGTCTTCGCCCCACAGCGCACTGCTCTGCACCACCTGCAACTCGAAGGTGCGGGCCACGCGATTGACATATTCGCCGGGGGTCAGCTGCCCGTTGCGAATCCGTTGTTCCAGCGCCCCGCGCACCCAACTATGAGGGTCATGCGGGCGGGCAATCAGGTCAGCCTCGGTGATTTCCGGGTATTTCAATTCGGGTCGCGAACGCAAGCGAATCACCGCACCCTCCGGCGCCAGCAGATAGTGGTAGCGGCGCACCGGATCGCCCAGCAATGCCTGGGACAGCAGACGCGTGGAAAACGTGTTGCTGTAGATCGCCGATTCAGCAGGCGACAGCACGAACGGCCAGTGCCTTGCAGGCCTTGAGTGATAGCTGGCGACCACCACCGTGCGCAGCGGGTACAGCCCGCGGGTGACCAGTTCATCGGGAAAGATCCATTTGACGTCGAACACTTCGTCAAGCAAACGCGCCGGTTCCGTGGCGACAAACCAACCGTCATCACGCCGCAGAATAAGGCCGCCGTAGGCCGTGTCCAGATTGGGTGCAACGCGTCGGCGCACATAACGGGCGGCATCGTCCATGGTTAAAAACGTCGGGCTCAGTCGCCGTCGCAGCAGGTTCGCATAGGGGTTCCACAGTCCCTCTACCGGGCCCGAACGCGCCCAGCAGTGGCTCGTGCGGATCACCCGCAAACTGCCCGACGTCGCGACCTGTCGCACCACCTTCACCGCGTCCGTGGTGCCCATATCGAGTTTGGCCTGCAGTACCGTCGCATCGTCGCCGTTGCTGAGGGTTTCGAACAACGCGCTCGTCGACGGCGATTGGTAACACAACAGCGCCCCGTCTGGCGGCGCGATATAGATCGGCGCGCCTGCCGGCGGCCTGGAGGCGTTGGCACGCGCCTGGGTAATCGCGTCGCTGAAGTCCTTGAGTTCGATAAAAAACCGCTGCAGCCACTGCATCGCACCATTGCCCGCCAACGGCCGCGCGTAATACAACGCATGACAGCCAAAACCCTCCGGCAGATGCTCGCCATACAGGCTGGCAAGCGACAGCAGGGCTGCCTTGCGATTGACCGGGATCAGTTGACTGGCGACATACTCCTCGCGCGTTTCATGTTTGAGAATGAAGCCAAAGTAGACATCGACGTAATGCTCCCCGTGGTTGTGCAGTTCGCAGCGCTGCACATCGTCGGCGGCGGCATCGGCGCTGTGCAGGACCGGCCCATGACTGACCGACTCCGGCCGCTGGAACTCCAGCACGCGCACGCCTGGCCCCCAATCGAGTTCCACGAACCCGGCCGGCCCCCACAGCGCGTTGCCGATAACAATGCGCAACGTGCCGCACTCGGCCAGGGTCCTGACCATATCGGCGGCGGTTCGAGTGCCCTGCGCAAGGCTCTTGGCAATCGCGCTGTCGGCGCCCGTCGCATCGGTCTGCCATAACTGCCGCCACTCGCTTGTGGTGGTGGAGGGCGCCAGGGCGATCAAGCTGTCGTCGGCGCCGCAAAGATACCCCACACACTCGGCCGCCAGCAGGTCGGCGACATCAAGATCGTGGAACGTTTGCCCGTAAAGCTCGACGTCGGCACGCGTCCATTTGTAGCGTGCAGCCTGGGCCGGATCGCTCAGAGACAATGCCCGGCGCGAGCCATAACGCCCATGCAGGCGATGCCCCGGGGTGAGAATAATGGGTTTTTTCTGGCGATCCACCGGGTACAGCTCGGCAAACGCAAACGGCCTCGGCCCGGTAGCCACAGGAGCGGTGATCACGAAATACCCGTCGCGTCGCTTCAGGATCAGCCCACCCATTTCCTGCTCGCGCAGCGGACCGATTTGCTGATGGGCGTAACGGGCAGCGTCATCGGCCGTCAAAAACGCCGCGCTCAAGGAAGGCAAGGTTGTCTTCGAATAAGGCAACCAGTGTTCATCGACAATCCCTGGCCGGTCCCACAGTGCGCTGGTTTTCTCTACGCTCAACTCGCCGGCCTTGGCCACCAGCCCGACAAAGCCGCGCGTCAACAACGAGGCGTTGTGCAGTGCGGCCTGGAGGCCGTTGTCGCGAACCGTGCCGTCTTCGTGCTCGATAAGCAGCTGCGACTCCAGCGCCGAGCCGGAAAACCGGTAGCGCAGGATGGCTTCGTCGCGCATGCGGATATACAGCGAGACGCCCAAGGTCGACTGGGTCCCAAGGCTGTATTGGCGAAACTGCGCGATGTGTTGTGCCAGCTCCAGGGGGCTGACGAAATTTTTGTACAGCCAGGGTTCCCACTCGGGGTAATTGCCCGGCAGCGGCCGCGCGTGGAAATAAATCCCGTGTAAATGGCAGCCCTCGGGCAACCTCGGCAGCGTCTGTGCAAGCCCTTCAATCTTTTCGGGCTCACTCGTACAAAACTGTTCGCCACCATTGAGTTGCAGGATAAATACGCGCTGCCTGACGGTGGGCTGGCGCTGAATGCGGCGCCAGGCATAAGCCAGCGCCTGTTGCACATCCGCGAACAGCGGCCCGCACGCCAGCGGCAACGCGGGCGCCTTGAACGCTTTATAGGGTTCCCAATCGGACGGCACATCACCGACCGACCCGCCCCACGCAGCGCTGGACACCACAAAGCGCAATGACCCCACCTCTGCCAGGCCTTTGTAGCCACCCTCCTGTGTCAGTTCACGGTCATGGGCGGACGTCCACGGACCTTTACCGTCCAGCCAGAGCACGCGCTGCCCTTCGGCCACGGTGTTGCTGGAGGCGTAGCGGAGCAACGCGCCGTCAGGGCCGGACAAATAAGCGAACGGTATTTGATGACGCAGTCGCCAGTTATTGATGATGTCTTGCGTAGCGAAAAAACCGACGAATGCCTTGACCTGCGTGGGCGACCACTTCGGTTCCTGGCGTTGTATCTCTTCAAAGGTATCCGGATGAGAGTGCAGAAAGCCGACCAATCGGTAGCCCTGCGGGTTCACAAGCGCCCCCGTTGTCCTGTCGCGCTCGATGATCCTGGTGAGGTCGAACTGTCTTGCCTCATCCCTGACCGGCTCGGTCGCCACATACAACTGGTCGGAGAGGCGTTGCATGATCACGCTGCCGTACTCGACATCACGTCGAGTGCCGATTTGCTCGTGCACGTACCGCGCGGCGTCATCAACATCGAGAAAGGCCGGGGTAAGTTTGGGCAGCCTGGAATGGCCGGCGGCAATCGCGGCGCGCTTTACGGGCTGGTTGTGTTCGTCCATGAGAAGACCTGTTCTGAGAAGTTGATCAACCAGCCCCCACAGAGGCAGGCACTGGATCTTCCACCATCTTGGAAGCGTCACAGCGCAAAGGGGCGCTACATAAATCAAACAGGCACCACAACGGCACACCGACCTGCCCACTTGCGCTCCAAGAGCGCCACAATGGTGCGCGCAGGTGTTGCCGACGCCCTCAGCCGCCTTGCCGGCATGGGTTTGGCGACTTAGGCACAGCCCTTGCTATCTCCTGAGTAATGCCCCTTATCAGCCATCCAAAAAAAATCGGTCACGGAGATCGCACCATGCAGCGTCGCAGCTTGATCAAGGCTTTCACACTCACGGCCAGCATTGCCGCCATGGGCCTGACCTGGACCGTACAGGCCGCCGAGACCATCAAGGTCGGCATCCTGCACTCGTTGTCCGGGACCATGGCCATCTCCGAGACGTCGCTCAAGGACATGGCGCTGATGACCATCGACGAGATCAACGCCAAGGGCGGGGTGAACGGCAAGATGCTCGAGCCGGTGGTGGTCGACCCGGCGTCGAACTGGCCGTTGTTCGCTGAAAAAGGCCGGCAGTTGCTGACCCAGGACAAGGTGGCCGTGGTGTTCGGCTGCTGGACCTCGGTGTCGCGTAAATCGGTGCTGCCGGTGTTCGAAGAACTCAATGGCCTGTTGTTCTACCCGGTGCAATACGAAGGCGAAGAGATGTCGCCGAACGTGTTCTATACCGGTGCGGCACCGAACCAGCAGGCGATCCCTGCGGTGGAATACCTGATGAGCGAAGAAGGCGGCGGCGCCAAGCGCTACTTCCTGTTGGGCACCGACTACGTGTACCCGCGCACCACCAACAAGATCCTGCGTTCGTTCCTGCATTCCAAAGGCGTGGCGGACAAAGACATCGAAGAGGTCTACACCCCCTTCGGCCATGCCGATTACCAGACCATCGTCGCCAACATCAAAAAATTCTCGGCCGGCGGCAAGACTGCGGTGATCTCCACCGTGAACGGCGACTCCAACGTGCCATTCTACAAAGAGCTGGCCAACCAGGGCCTGAAAGCCACCGACGTACCGGTGGTGGCTTTCTCGGTGGGTGAAGAAGAACTGCGCGGCATCGACACCAAGCCGCTGGTGGGCAACCTCGCCGCCTGGAACTACTTCCAGTCGGTGGAGAACCCAGTGAACAAGAAATTCGTCGCCGATTGGAAAGCCTACGCCAAGAAGCACAACCTGCCGGGCGCGGATAAAGCCGTGACCAACGACCCGATGGAAGCCACCTACGTGGGCATCCATATGTGGGCGCAGGCCGCCGAGAAAGCCAAGTCCACCGACGTCGACAAAGTGCGTGAAGCCTTGGCCGGGCAAACCTTCGATGCGCCGTCGGGTTTCACCCTGACCATGGACAAGACCAACCACCACCTGCACAAGCCGGTGATGATCGGCGAGATCCAGGCCGATGGGCAGTTCTCGGTGGTATGGCAGACCCAAGAGCCGATCCGCGCCCAGCCGTGGAGCCCGTACATTCCTGGCAATGACAAAAAGCCGGACCATGCAGTGAAGAGCAACTAAAGCCCCACGCGGTCAAAAATTTGGGAGCGGCGGTGCGACTTGCTCGCAAATACGGTGGGTCAGTAACAGATGTATTGGCTGACACAACGCATTCGCGAGCAAGCCCGCTCCCACAGTTTTGACCGCGCATGATCAGGACATTTGTTTATGCCCACTGCCCTCTACCGCTATTTCCTGGCTTTGCTGTTTGTGCTGCCTTTAGCCGCACACGCCAGCGACGCCGAAGACTTCCTGTCCGCCAACCCGACCCAGCAAGCCAAGCTCCTCCAGGACTGGGCCGCCCAGCCCGACCCGGCGCGCATCGAGCTGGTGGACGCCCTGCAGCAAGGCCAACTCACGCTCAACGGTGAAGTGAAAACCGTACGCCTGAACAACCGCCTGCGTGGCCTGATCGACAACGTAAGGGCCAGCCAGCAACTGCTCGCCGCCGACCCCAAGGTACGCCTGGCGGCCGCGCAGACCCTGCAAAAAAGTGCGCAACCGGCGCAACTCAAATTCCTCGACCAACGCGTCGCCGCCGAAACCGACGAGGACGTGCACACCGCCCTCAGTCTGGCGCTGGCCAATCTGCAACTGGTCGACAGCGACCCCGCGGTGCGCCTGGCTGCCGTGCGTTTGCTCGGCAGCACCGGCGACCCGCTGGCGCGCACCCGTCTTGAGGCATTGCTTGCCCCCGGCGTTGAAACCGACGCCGCCGTGCACACCGCCGCCGAAACCAGCCTGGCCCAGGTCAAGCGCAAATTGATGATGGGCGAGATGCTCGGGCAGGCCTTCAGCGGCATGTCCCTGGGTTCGATCCTGTTGCTGGCCGCCTTGGGGCTGGCGATCACCTTCGGCCTGCTCGGCGTGATCAATATGGCCCACGGCGAGATGCTGATGCTCGGCGCGTATTCCACCTACGTGGTGCAGCTGATTCTGCAACGCTACGCGCCCGCGGCCATCGAGTTTTACCCGTTGATCGCGCTGCCGGTGGCGTTTTTTGTCACGGCCACCATCGGCATGGCCCTGGAACGCACGGTGATTCGTCACCTCTACGGCCGGCCCCTGGAAACCCTGCTCGCCACCTGGGGCATCAGCCTGATGCTGATCCAGTTGGTGCGTCTGGTGTTCGGGGCGCAAAACGTCGAAGTGTCCAACCCCGCGTGGTTGTCCGGGGGCATTCAAGTGCTGCCCAACCTGGTGCTGCCCTACAACCGCATCGTGATCATCGCGTTCGCGCTGTGCGTGGTGGTGCTGACCTGGCTGCTGCTGAACAAGACGCGCCTGGGCCTCAACGTGCGCGCCGTCACCCAGAACCGCAACATGGCCGCCTGCTGCGGCGTGCCCACCGGGCGCGTGGACATGCTTGCGTTCGGCCTGGGCTCGGGCATTGCCGGCCTGGGCGGCGTAGCGCTGAGCCAGATCGGTAACGTCGGCCCCGACCTCGGCCAGAGCTACATCATCGACTCGTTCCTTGTCGTGGTACTCGGTGGCGTGGGCCAGTTGGCCGGCAGCGTGATGGCGGCCTTCGGCCTGGGCATCGCCAATAAAATCCTGGAGCCGCAGATCGGCGCCGTGCTCGGCAAGATCCTGATCCTCGCGCTGATCATTCTGTTTATCCAGAAACGCCCGCAAGGACTCTTCGCACTGAAAGGACGGGTGATCGACTGATGAACCAGCCACTGATGCTTACGGCCACGCAAAAGGCCGGTCCCAAGGTGACGATTGCCGCCGGTGCGATCATCCTGATCCTGCTGCTGGCCTTGCCGTTGTGCTCCCTGCTCTCGCCGGAAAACCCGCTGCACGTGTCGGCCTATACGCTGACACTGGTGGGCAAGATCTTGTGCTACGCGATCGTCGCCCTGGCGTTGGACCTGGTGTGGGGCTACGCCGGGATGCTCTCCCTCGGCCATGGTTTGTTCTTTGCCCTGGGCGGTTACGCGATGGGCATGTACCTGATGCGCCAGGCGGCCGGCGATGAACTGCCGGCGTTCATGACGTTCCTGTCGTGGACCGAATTGCCCTGGTACTGGGTCGGCACCCAGCACTTCCTCTGGGCCCTGTGCCTGGTGGTGCTGGCGCCAGGCGTGCTGGCGCTGGTATTCGGGTTCTTCGCCTTCCGTTCGCGGATCAAGGGCGTGTACTTCTCAATCATGACCCAGGCCCTGACCTTTGCCGGCATGCTGCTGTTCTTCCGCAACGAGACCGGGTTTGGCGGCAACAACGGCTTCACCAATTTCCGCAGCATTCTAGGCTTCGGTATTACCGAACCGGGCACGCGCGCGGTGTTGTTTGTCGCGACGGTGCTGCTGCTGGTCACCAGCCTGTTCATCGGCTGGCGCCTGGCGCGCAGCAAGTTCGGCCGCGTATTGACCGCCTTGCGCGACGCCGAGAACCGCCTGATGTTCTGCGGCTACGACCCGCGTGGCTTCAAGCTGTTCGTGTGGGTGTTGAGCGCGGTGCTGTGCGGCTTGGCCGGGGCGCTGTATGTGCCGCAGGTGGGCATCATCAACCCCAGCGAAATGTCGCCGACCAACTCCATCGAGGCCGCCGTGTGGGTGGCCCTCGGCGGGCGCGGCACGCTGATCGGGCCGCTGCTCGGCGCCGGTGTGGTCAATGGCATGAAGAGCTGGTTCACCGTGGCCTTCCCTGAATACTGGCTGTTCTTCCTGGGGGCGCTGTTCATCATCGTCACCCTGTACCTGCCCAAGGGCGTCATCGGCCTGCTGAAGAAATGAGGAACGTCATGCTTGAACCTATTTTCGATGCAGGCAGCGGCCGCGATGCCATCGGCATTGGCCAGGCCGCGGGCAAGGGCCTTAACACGCGCCATGGCACCATTTTGAGCCTGGAAGACATCAGCGTCAGCTTCGACGGTTTCAAGGCGCTCAACGACCTGAACCTGTACATCGGCGTCGGCGAATTGCGCTGCATCATCGGCCCCAACGGCGCGGGCAAGACCACGCTGATGGACGTGATCACCGGCAAGACCCGCCCCAGCCACGGCACCGCCTGGTTTGGCGAAAACCTCGACTTGACCAGCCTGAGTGAAGTGCAGATCGCCCAGGCCGGCATCGGCCGCAAGTTCCAAAAACCCACGGTATTCGAGGCCCTCAGCGTGTTTGAAAACCTGGAGCTCGCGCAGAAGACCGACAAATCGGTATGGGCCAGCCTGCGCGCGCGCCTGAGCGGCGAGCAAAAGGACCGCATCGATGAAGTGCTCGACACCATTCGCCTCACCGCCTCGCTGCATCGCCAGGCCGGCTTGCTGTCCCACGGCCAGAAGCAGTTCCTGGAAATCGGCATGCTGCTGATGCAGGACCCGCAACTGTTGCTGCTGGATGAACCGGTGGCGGGCATGACCGACGCCGAAACCGAGTTCACCGCCGAACTGTTCAAGCGCCTGGCGGGCAAGCATTCGTTGATGGTGGTGGAACACGACATGGGGTTTGTCGGCTCGATTGCCGACCATGTGACGGTGTTGCACCAGGGCAGCGTATTGGCCGAAGGCTCGCTGGAGCAGGTGCAGGCCGATGAGCGCGTGATCGAGGTGTACCTCGGCCGCTGACCCGGCCGCAAACTTGCTTTATGCAGGAGCTGACTTGCCTGCGATAGCAGTGTTGGATTCGCCATCGCTTTCGCAGGCAAGCCAGCTCCCACAGTTGATTCGGTTCCCTCAGGGGGAATTGAGGAGGTTTTGAGAATGTTGCAAGTCGACAAGCTGCACCAGTACTACGGCGGTAGCCACATCCTGCGCGGGCTGTCGTTTGACGTGAAGATCGGCGAAGTCACTTGCCTGCTCGGCCGCAACGGCGTGGGCAAGACCACCTTGCTCAAGTGCCTGATGGGTTTGCTGCCGGCCAAGGAAGGTACGGTGAATTGGGAAGGCCGCGCCATCACCGGCTTCAAGCCACACCAGCGCGTGCACGCAGGCATCGCCTACGTGCCCCAGGGTCGGGAGATTTTCGGGCGGCTGACGGTGGAAGAAAACCTGCTGATGGGGCTGTCACGCTTTCCTGGTTCGCAAGCCAAGGAAGTGCCGGCGTTTATCTACGAGCTGTTCCCGGTATTGCTGCAGATGAAGCATCGGCGCGGCGGCGACCTGTCCGGCGGCCAGCAGCAACAGTTGGCGATTGGCCGCGCCCTGGCCAGCCGTCCGCGCTTGCTGATCCTCGATGAACCCACTGAGGGCATCCAACCCTCAGTGATCAAGGAGATCGGCGCGGTGATCAAGAAACTCGCCGAGCGCGGCGATATGGCGATCCTGTTGGTCGAGCAGTTCTACGACTTTGCCGCCGAACTGGCCGACCAGTACCTGGTGATGTCCCGTGGCGAAATCGTGCAGCAGGGACGAGGAGAAAATATGCAAAGCGAGGGTGTGCGTGGCCTGGTTACCATCTAATCTGTGGCGTCCCGACAATAAGTACACACCATGAATCTGCCCGTTTCCCCTGCCCTGTTCACCCCCAGCTGGCACGCCGCGCTGGAACTCGGCTACGCGCGTTTCGGCGACACCACGCGCCCGGTGATGCGCCGCCACCTCGGCCCGCTGCGCGTGCAAAAACACCTGTACGCCGAAGGCCCCGAGGTGTGCCAGCACATCATCGTGCACCCGCCCGGCGGGATTGCCGGTGGCGATCGCCTGGACATCAGCGCCCATGTCGGCGCGGGCGCCTGGGCACAATTGACCAGCCCCGGCGCGGCCAAATGGTATCGCGCCGGCGGCCCGGCCTATCAGCAGCTCGACCTCACCGTGGAGGCCGGCGCGACCCTGGAATGGCTGCCCCAGGAAACCATTGTGTTCAGTGCCGCCCAGGCCGAACTCACTACCCGCATCGAGCTGCAAGGCGATGCACGCCTGTTCTACTGGGACGTGATCGCCCTCGGCCGCCCGGCCAGCGGCGAGCGTTTTGAGCTGGGCCACTTTCAATCCCATTTGGATATCCGCCGTGATGGCCAGTTGCTCTGGCATGAACGCCAGCGCATTGTCGGCGGCGATGGTTTGCTCGACTCGCCCATCGGCCTGGACGGGCAACCGGTGTTTGCCACGCTGTTGCTCACCGGCGAAATCGACAGTGACTTACTTGAACAATGCCGCGCCCTGCCCAATGCCGTGCGCGGAGATTTGACCCAACTGCCCGGCTTGCTGGTGGCGCGCTGCCTGGCCGGCGAAGCGTTGCTGGCGCGGGGTTGGTTGATTGATTTATGGCGGCTTTTGCGCCCGGCAGTGCTGGGCCGGGACGCCGTCGCACCACGAATTTGGAGCACATGAACATCCGCCTCCCTGTAGGAGCGAGCTCGCTCGCGAAAGACGTTAACGATAATGCGGTCATCCTGAATGTACGCAGTGCCCTCAGGTTTTTCGCGAGCAAGCTCGCTCCTACAGGGGTTGGCGTTCATCATTTAAATTGCATTATGAAGGACCTTGAACCATGGACCTGACCCCACGGGAAAAAGACAAACTGCTGATCTTCACCGCAGGTTTAGTCGCCGAACGCCGCCTCGCACGCGGGGTGAAGCTCAACTACCCGGAAACCATCGCCTACATTTCGGCGGCCCTGCTGGAAGGCGCCCGCGATGGCCGCACCGTGGCCGACCTGATGCATTACGGCACCACCCTGCTCAGCCGCGAACAGGTCATGGAAGGCATCCCGGAAATGATCCCGGATATCCAGGTGGAAGCCACGTTCCCCGACGGCACCAAGCTGGTGACCGTGCACCAGCCCATCGCATGAGGCCCGGCCATGATTCGTGAGGCAACCGAGAACGATCTGCCGGCGATCCGCGACATCTACAACGATGCGGTGCTCAACACCACGGCGATCTGGAACGAACAACCGGTGGAACTGGACAACCGCCTGGCCTGGTTCACTGCGCGCCAGGCCCTGGGTTATCCGATCCTGGTTGCAGTCGAAAACGCTGAGGTCACCGGCTACGCCTCGTTCGGCGACTGGCGGCCCTTCGAGGGTTTCCGCTACAGCGTCGAGCACTCGGTGTACGTGCGCAACGACCAACGCGGCAAGGGCCTGGGCCCGCGCCTGATGCAAGCCCTGATCGAACGCGCGCGCGCCTGCGGCAAGCACGTCATGGTCGCGGCGATCGAGAGTGGCAACCACGCCTCGATCCGCCTGCATGAACGCCTGGGTTTCATCACCACCGGGCAGATGCCCCGCGTGGGCATCAAGTTCGGCCGCTGGCTGGACCTGACCTTTATGCAATTGGCCCTGAACCCTGGCGCCGAACCGCCCAAGGAGTGACATCGATGAACGCCGCGCACCTGCGTCGAGTCAATGCTGAAAGTTTTGCCCACTACCGCCTGGGCTTGATCGAGCTGTTGCTGGATGCGGTCAGGCACGGCGCTTCGGTCGGGTTCATGGCCGACTTCGACGAGGCCCAGGCACGCGACTATTTGCACGGCGTGCAGGCCAGTATCGAAGACGCCAGCCTGTTGCTGTGGGTGGTGGTGCGTGACGAGCAGGTCATCGCGAGCGTGCAGTTGGCGCTGTGCCAGAAAGCCAACGGCCTGAACCGCGCCGAGGTGCAAAAACTGCTGGTGCACAGCAGCGCCCGCCGCCACGGCCTCGGCCAGCAATTGATGAACGCCCTCGAACTCGCGGCGCGCCAGTACAAACGAGGCCTGCTGTACCTGGACACCGAAGCCGGCTCGCCTGCTGAAGCCTTCTACCAGTCGCTGCGCTATACCAAAATCGGTGAGCTGCCCGACTACTGCCAAAGCCCGGACGGGCGCTACAGCCCGACCGCCATCTACTACAAGACCCTGGGGCAACCTGCATGATTCCTGGTGAATATCAGATCCAGCCTGGCGACATCGAACTCAACGTCGGCCGGCGCACCGTCACCCTCGGCGTGGCCAACAGCGGCGACCGGCCGATCCAGGTGGGTTCGCACTATCACTTCTTCGAGACCAATGACGCGCTGACGTTTGACCGTGCGGCGAGCCGTGGCATGCGCCTGAATATTCCGGCGGGCACGGCGGTGCGGTTTGAGCCGGGGCAGAGCCGGGAGGTGGAGTTGGTGGATTTGAGCGGAGGAAGGCGAGTCTTTGGATTTGCAGGCCGAGTCATGGGTGATCTTTAGGACCCCTTCGCGAGCAAGCCCGCTCCCACAGGGGAATGCATTCCAAATGTGGGAGCGGGCTTGCTCGCGAAAGCGATTTTACATTAAACACAATTATTCAGGGCAACCACATGAAAATCAGCCGCCAAGCCTACGCCGACATGTACGGCCCCACCGTCGGTGACAAGGTCCGTCTGGCCGACACCGAGCTGTTCCTGGAAGTCGAACAGGACTTCACCGTCTACGGCGAAGAGGTCAAGTTCGGCGGCGGCAAGGTCATCCGCGACGGCCAGGGCCAGAGCCAGTTGCTCGCCCATGAAGTGGTGGACACCCTGATCACCAACGCGCTGATCATCGACCACTGGGGCATCGTCAAGGCCGACGTCGGCCTGAAGAACGGCCGCATCCAGGCCATCGGCAAAGCCGGCAACCCGGACATCCAGCCCGGCGTGACCATGGCCATCGGCGCCAGCACAGAAGTGATCGCCGGCGAAGGCATGATCCTCACCGCCGGCGGCATCGACAGCCACGTGCATTTCATCTGTCCGCAGCAGATCGAAGAAGCGCTGACCAGCGGCGTCACCACCATGATCGGCGGCGGCACCGGGCCCGCCACCGGCACCAACGCCACCACCTGCACCTCGGGTCCGTGGCACCTGGCGCGCATGCTCCAGGCCAGCGATTCGTTCCCGATGAACATCGGCTTTACCGGCAAGGGCAACGCCAGTTTGCCCGAGCCGTTGATTGAACAGGTCAAGGCCGGCGCCATCGGCTTGAAGCTGCATGAAGACTGGGGCACCACGCCCGCCAGCATCGATAATTGCCTGAACGTTGCCGACCAATACGACGTGCAGGTGGCGATCCACAGCGACACCCTCAACGAGTCCGGCTTCGTCGAAACCACCCTCGCCGCGCTCAAGGGCCGTACCATCCACACCTACCACACCGAAGGCGCGGGCGGCGGCCATGCGCCGGACATCATCAAGGCCTGTGGCTTGCCCAACGTGCTGCCCAGCTCGACCAACCCGACGCGGCCATTCACGCGCAACACCATCGACGAACACCTGGACATGCTGATGGTCTGTCACCACCTGGACCCGAGCATCGCCGAAGACGTGGCCTTCGCCGAAAGCCGTATCCGCCGCGAGACCATCGCCGCCGAAGACATCCTGCATGACCTTGGCGCGTTCTCGATGATCAGCTCCGACAGTCAGGCCATGGGCCGCGTCGGCGAGGTGATCACACGCACCTGGCAGACCGCCGACAAGATGAAACGCCAGCGCGGCGCCCTGCCCGGCGACGGCCCGGGCAACGACAATTTCCGCATCAAGCGCTACATCGCCAAGTACACCATCAACCCGGCGATCACTCACGGTGTCAGCCATATCGTCGGTTCCATCGAAGTCGGCAAATGGGCCGACCTGGTGTTGTGGCGACCGGCGTTTTTCGGCGTCAAGCCGACGTTGATTCTCAAGGGCGGCGCAATTGCTTCAAGCCTGATGGGCGACGCCAACGCATCCATCCCCACGCCGCAACCGGTGCACTACCGCCCGATGTTCGCCAGCTTCGGCAGTTCGTTGCACGCCACCAGCCTGACCTTTATCAGCCAGGCCGCCAAGGACGCCGGATTGCCCGAGGCCCTGGGCTTGAAAAAGCAGATCGCCGTGGTCAAGGGTTGTCGCGATGTGCAGAAGACCGACCTGATCCACAATGATTACCTGCCGGATATCGAGGTGGACCCGCAGACCTATCAGGTCAAGGCCGACGGCGTATTGCTGTGGTGCGAGCCGGCCGAGGTGCTGCCGATGGCGCAGCGTTACTTTTTGTTTTAACCGCCATTATCCAAGGCCGCCTGTTCGGCGCGGGTCAGGGTCTCGATCAGCGTCGCTTCGGCAATCGCCAGCTGCCCCTGCAAGTCCCTGGATTTGCCTTCGAACCCGCTGGCAGAGAGGTCCCCTGCGTCCAGCTTTTCGTGCAGCTCGGCCAACTGATCATGAAAGGGCTGACTCATCGCCTGGAAGCGTTCGGGGTATTTCTGGGTCAGGTATTCCTGCCAGAAATCCCTCGACACCAAGGCCTGAAACTCCTCGGATGAGCCATCGAGCGCCAGAATGCGCTTGCAGGTTTCATCCAGCGTTTGCTCGCTGACCCCGGCAAGTCCGGTAAATCGCCCTCCCTGTGCCTGTGCCGGAAGATCCAGACGGTCTGGCGCTTTCAGACCCAGCCTATACGCCAGACGGATCTCCACCTCTTCCAGCCCTTCAATTCTTTGCTGGCGTTGCAGCGGCGTCAGGTCCGGCTGGTTATTGATCGCCTCGGTACGCTTCTGGATGTCCGCCAGGGCGGTTTTTTCCACCTCGTCCAGGCGAAACAGCCCGCGCGACAACTTCATCAGCGCCAACCCCTGGGTCTGATCGCCGGCCTGCAAGCGCGCCTTGTGCACCATGGCCATGATCTCCACGTTGCTGAACGATAACGCCGCACGGTCGCAACAGGTCGCCGCACCGGCCCAATCGAACATCCGCCCGCGTAGCGCGTCGGCCGCATCGGTCTGCTGGGAAATGGTATCGATGACCTCCCAGACCCGGCCTTGCAAGTTTGCGTGCTGAGCCCCGCCCGCATCCAGGTCGCCAAGCATGCGCATGAACCCGTCCGAACCCGGCTGCGCGCGCAGGGCCAACCACTGCGCCCGGCGCGTGGCGCGTTGTGCGCCAGTCAAGCCGCTGGTCCAGCGTTCAAATTCCGCGCCGGCAACCAACTCGCCCGCGGCGCGGGACGATTGACCCAGGGCGGTTGCCACCAGCAGCGTAGTGCTGTCCGGCTGTGGCAACCCGGCCTGTTGCAGCCGCTGGTGATAATCGCGCACCTGCTGCAAGGTCTGCTCCGTCAGCGGGTTATCGGCCAGTTGGATAGCGGAACTCAAGCGCGCCGACCTGGCCAACTGGGCATCCGGGGGCGCGATAAGTGCGTCCGGCAAGTGGGTAATCGCGTTGCCATTGAGGTTGATGTCGTTCAAAAGCGGCTGCTCGCCGAGGCCCTCGGGAACGCGATCGATGCCGGTGCGGCTCATGCTCAATACGCGCAAATCGCTGATGTGCCCCAGGTCCGGGGTGATACCCAACGGGTTGCCGTCCAGCGACAGTGCGCGCAGCGTCACGCGTTCTGCCAGGATCTGCGCGGTCTGCGGCGTCAGGCGTATACGGTTGTTGTGCAGGAACAGGCGTGTGAGGCCGCGCATCTCACCGAGTGCCGGCGGCAGTTCGCGCAGCCGGTTGTTGGACAGGTCGACCCAGCGCGCGTGGCGATAGCGGGCAAGAAAGCCCTCGGGCGACGCACTCAGGCCCATGCCGCTCAATTTGAGCGAACCCACATGACTGAAATCCGCCTCCAGGTCCGGCAGGCTCGGCAGACGCAGGCCACTCAGGTCCAGCTCGTAGCCGATGGGCGTGCCGTCGTAGGCCACCTGCTGCGGCGTCTCACGTTTCCAGCAACTGAGGATGCGTGACCGGGCCAGGTAACGGTCGTCACGGGTCGCAGCGTTTGCCTGCAGCCGGTCCGTGCGCACATAGCGCTGTAACGGGGCATCGCCGGAAAACGCCCAGGCATTGAGCTGATCGGTCAAGGTGGCAAAGGCTTGCTCGCGAGCGATCAACAACGCTTCGCCACCTTCGCCCAGGCTCCAGATATATTCCCGGGCCTGTTTGATGTTGAAGTGTGGAAACAGGCGTTGAGTCTTGGCAATCAGCGGCGTTTCAACGGCAAAGTTATCGCCATTGATGTCCAGCACCTGTTCGGGATGCTGGGCCTGCAAATAGCGCCAGTAGCGGTCCAACGCGTCGCCATAGTTGAGCAATCCGGGGTTGTGGGTGATGGCCGTGGCCCGATTGATGCGGGCCATCACCTCAAGCTGCTCAGGCGCAGGTTCCAAGTGGTGCGGGGGGATAGAGGTCAGGCGGTTATTTCTCAAATTGAGCGTGGTCAACTCGGTTTGCGCGCCCAGGCCGGCCGGCCATTGCTCCAGCTGACTGTTGCTGAGGTCGACATACTCAAGTTTTGGCTGAGCGCTGAAATCGGGGGCAAGCCCCAGTCGGTTGTAGCCCAGGTCCAGCCAGCGCAGCGCTGGCAACGCCCCAAGTTGTTCGACGCTCTGCGGCGTCAGGCGAATGGAGTTGCTCCTGAGCGACAGGCGCGTCAGGTCGGACAGTTGACCGATCGACGGCGGCAGCTCGGTCAGCCCCGCGCTGTTGATGCGCAGTACCTTGAGCCGCTTGAAGTTGTTCAGAAACGTCTGCGCGTCGGCGTTCCAGGCAATCGTTTTAAGCGTCAACCTTTCAACATGGCTGAAATCGGCACTCAATGCCGGCAGGCTGATCGGGCTGTTCGGTGTGATAGTCAACTCATTGGTTTGCCTGCGCCAGCAGCGCTTTATCTCCCGCGCCAACGCGCCGGCAGTCCCATCGCCAGTGCGCGTCCACTGGTGCAGGTCTTGCTTGAGCTGCTGGTACTCGGCCTCCAGGCGAGACAGACCACCGCGCACGTCCGTGCCCAACGACTCGATAAAGGCCGCCACCCCGGCGTCGTCCAGGCTTGGGAACAGCCGCCGCGCCCGCGCCTGCGGCGTGCGGAACAGATTGCCGGCCTGGGTCACCCACTGGTCCAAGCCGGGGCCGCCGCCCAACAGGCGCATCGAGGGGTCATAGGCCGGTTTGCGCACCGGGTGTTCGGCCAGCACCGTGCGCAGCGGTGCGCGCGGCAACGGCGATTGCCGGATCCGCGACTTGAGCTGCGCCACTTCGCTCACACCCACGGCCTGGCGTTCTTCGGCGCTGAGCAGGTGCCAAGTGGCGGTGTAGAAGTCCCTCGGCATGGGGCCTTCGAACAGGCCGTTGTCGCGCAGCACCAGAAGCCTGCGGTTGTTGGCATCCGGCGAGCCGATGGCGTCAAGCAACTCGCCGCCTGGGGAATGATGACGCAGTTCGACGCGACTGCCACGACGCCAGCCCGGCAAGGTTTCCAGGGTGCGCAGCGCCAGGCGCTGACTGTCGAGGGTGCCGGGTGTTTCGTCGAACAGGCCCTCGTACGCACGGGCCACGCGGTCTTCCTGGGCGTACCAGCGCGCGTGAGCATCGAGGGTTTCGGGCAATTCGCCACGGCTGCGCAATAGGTGCAGGTCTTCGGCGCTGGCGCCTTTAAGCAGATGCTCGGCCATCGACGCCGGCAGGCCGGGGTAGCGCTCGATCAGGCGAATCGCGTCCGGATCATCGGTACCGGCACGCGCCTGATAACGCTCTTGGGCGAGCATGTCCTGAAAAATCTCGACCTGATCCGCCAGGTAGTCGCGCAACAGGCCGGCGCGATGCGCCAGACTGTCTTCGGCACGTCCTGGGAACTCCTGCAACGCGGGGTCGTCACCCTGCAGGGTATACAGCACTTGTTGCAGCAATTCGCCGCGCTGCAGGCCGCCTTCCCCGAGTACTACGGCACGCCGGCCGCCCCGGTTAGTGATGCCCGGCCCCCAGAGTTTGCGCCCCGTGGACTCAAACACCCACGGTGGCGCGTCTGGCAGCATGCCGCGACGCAGCAGCAGATCCATTTGCAGGCCCACTTCTGCCTGGCCGTAATCCGCCGGGTCGGAGCTTTTCATCTGCGTCACAAAGCGCTTGAGTTCGTCTTTGATGCGCAAGCGCTTGAGACTCTCGCAGAGTGCCAACGGCACCGGCTCCACGTCGACATGCCCGGCACGCAGTGCTTCGCTGTCGACGCCGCTCGCCAAGCGCGCCTGCTGCAGGCGCTCGCTACTCAGGCCGTCGGCCGGTCGCCCGAGGCGGCGCAGCACGGTGTCGTCGTCCCAGGTCAGCGGGTCTTCGCCTTCGTGTTGCCAGCCACCTTCGTGATTGTGTTCGAGCAGGGGGGCATAAGCGTCGCGCCGGGTAGGATGCTCAATACGGTATTGCTCGGCCTGCGGGTCTTTCTTGACCAGATAGTGATCACCTTCGAGGGGCAGCACGGTGTCACCGAAATGATCGTGCAGGCCCAGTGCGTCAGGCGTGGATTCGGGATCGAGGCGCACAGGCGCCTTGTACGGCGTCAGATCGGTTTTCCACAATTTGCGTTCGCCCGACGCGAGGGTTACCGGCTTGACCCCATCGAGTACAGCCGGCGCCTTGAGCGCCTTGCCCAGCGCCGCGCCACCCGCCGCCATCACCCCGATCAAGGCGAGGTTTTCGGCCACATCGGTCAAGTGCGCCAAGGCGGCTTCGCGGTCGCCTTCGTGCCATTCGATCACCCCTTCGAAGGTTTCATAGAGCAACTGCGCGGCCATCACGGCCATCATCACTTCGCCCAGGCCCGGCACCAGCATCGACACCAGGTTAAGCGCCAGTAGCCCGGCCGATTCAAGGGCGGCGATTTTCTCGGCTCGCACCCGCGCATCCACATCGGCAGTCGGCACCGCGTGACTGCGAGCGTCGGCGATCAACTTGTCGCGCAGCTTGACGAAGTTGTCCGGGAACAGGTCGACGTTGTCACCCCAGAGCTCGCCTTTGGAAAGTACGCGGATGTAGAAATTCGGGCTTTCAATCGGCACACGCGGTGCCTGAGGCTTAGGCGGCAGCTCCCTGGGTTCGAGCGTGATGGTCACGACCGCCGACACAAACGGCAGCAAAAAGCGCGTGATGGGTGAGCGCCACACCGCAAAGGGATCACCCGGCGCATTGGGGGCGTCCTGGGTCAGGCGGCGAAAATAGGTGGGTTGGTCGGCATAGGCCAGGAACGGCAGAATAAACTGCTGGTAAGGCGTGAGTCGCGCGCCCACCGCACCCGCCATCAGCTGCCGGGTCAGCGCCTCTTCCATCGCCTGAGCGCTGTCGTATTTTTTCAGCGGTTGTTGCGGGTCGTGGGGGATGTACAGCAACACTTGCCTGGCGTCGCCGTACTTTTGCACCGGCACGAACACGGTGCAGCCGTGCAGGCGCAGGCCCATGATGCTCAAGTCGCTGAACCACACCGGTTTGCCGTCGGCGCGGACATCACGCCGGCCGGCAACCACCTCGCCGATCATCCGGTAGTCGTCAGGGCCGATGTCGTTTTTGAGCAGCGCCAGGTAGGCGGCCGCTTGCAACGCATCCTTCTGGGCCTGCACTACCTTGCGCTGCAAGGCGTCGGCAACGGCAGTGTCGGCGGGCAGCAAAAAGTCCTTGAGGAAGGTCTGGTACTTCGCGCCGATATCCAGACTCCGGCACAGCGCGAGAAAATCCGCCACCTTCAGAACGGTGTCGACCGGCGCGGCGTCGGTTTGCGGACCCCTGCGAAACCGTGATGACCTGTCAAACGCTCCAGGCTCGCATTCAGAGGCTTCAAAGTTGTGCAGCGCCGCCTGCAACAGCGACAGGGTCTGCACGGAAAAATCCCCGGCACGAATGCCCAGGGCGCCGATTTCGAGCGGTTTGTGCAGGTGCACGAACGTGCGGTCCACATCCAGCTCAACCTTGTACTGGGTCTTGAGCGCCTGTTGCAGCAACGGCCGGGCGAAGGTGTCGACGTCCTGCAACGGCGTCATGGCCTCATCCACGGCTTGCTGGGACAGCGCGGCGGCCTCGTTGTAGCGCTTGAGTTGCGTGCGCTGCGCATCGCCCAGGGTGGCAAGCCAATCGACATGGCCGGTGTCGGCGCGCCTGAAAGTCTGGCGATTGCGTTCGTGCGTGGCAGGCAGCCACCCAGGAATCTTGTCTTTGATGATTTCGTAGTCGGCGGTCAGCGGTTCGCCGAGCGCGGAAACTGCAGGTGTATCGGGCATGGAGTCACTCCTGTTCAAACGGAGTGACAGATGACCATGCCCGGTAACCGAAGCTGCGGTAGGTAGTTAAGCACCTGCGGGCTTTGCGTCTGCGACGTTAGAAGTTCTCTCGCGGATCAAACGCGGCTTTGCGCGCCAGTTCCTGCCACAGCGCCTTGACCTCGTCGTCGCTGACCTTGGGCATCACAGCCTTGAGCTGGATGTACAGGAAACCGCGCTGCCCGGCCTTGTTCAGCAACCCGTGGCCCTTGGCGCGCATGCGCTGGCCGTTCTGGCTGCCGGCCGGCACCTTGAGGTTGATTTTGCCGGTGAGAGTCGGCACCGCCACTTCCGTGCCCAGCGCCAATTCCCACGGCGCCAGGGGCAGGTTGATGATCAGGTTTTCACCGTCCACTTCAAATTTAGGGTGCGGCGCAAACTTGATGATCAGGTACAGGTCACCATTGGCCCCGCCGCCGATACCCGGCGCGCCCTGCGCCTTGAGGCGGATGCGCTCGCCGTCGGCCACGCCAGCGGGGATCTTCACATTCAGGCTCTTGGTGGTGTTGCTCACATGCCGGCCCGAGGCGTCGTACTGCGGCACCTGGAAGCTGATCTGCTTGGACTCGGTGGACAGCGTCTCTTCCAGAGACACGGTCAACTGCATCTCCACGTCCTGGCCCTTGCGCCCGGCGGGACGGCGCTGGCCGCCGCCGAAGGCATCGCTGCGGTTGCCGAAGATCGAGCTGAAAAAGTCCGAGAAGTCCTCGGTGCCCGCGCCGCCGCCAAAGCCGCCACGGCTCTGCCAGCCCGGCGGGCCCTGGAACGGCTGGCCATGCTGGCCATATTTGCGCAGCTCGTCGTATTCGGCGCGCTTGTCGGCGCTCTTGAGCGCCTCATAGGCTTCGGACGCGTCCTTGAACTTGGCTTCGGCGTCTTTTTCCTTGCTGACGTCCGGGTGGTACTTGCGCGCCAACTTGCGGTAGGCCGCCTTGATTTCCTTGTCGTCAGCCGTGGGCTCGACGCCAAGTATCTTGTAGTAGTCTTTGAAATCCATCGGGGTTTCACCATCCTGTAATCGAGATCGCACCGCACGCGGGCCCAAGGTGCGTCGGTCTGCACGTGTCGAGTCTTGGGGCCGGGGGGCGTCTAAGTGTTATCGGCGCTTGCCGTATGCAACGGATGTGGGGGCAAATCCCCAGGTTTCAAGCACGATTTAACGGATGGTCGGCCTACGCATCCGCCTTCGACTGGCATACACTGCGCGGCCGTTTTTCAACCGGAACCTGATTGTCATGGAAAACTCCTCCCCAGCCCGTGCCTGCGGTATCGACTTCGGCACGTCCAACTCCACCGTCGGCTGGATTCGTCCCGGCATGGAAACGCTTATCGCGCTGGAGGACGACAAAATCACCCTGCCGTCGGTGGTGTTCTTCAACTTCGAGGAGCGCCGCCCGGTGTACGGCCGCCTGGCGCTGCACGAGTACCTGGAAAACTACGAAGGCCGCCTGATGCGCTCGCTCAAGAGCCTGCTGGGTTCCAAGCTGATCAAGCACGACACCAGTGTGCTCGGCACCGCGATGCCGTTCACCGACCTGCTGGCGTTGTTTATCGGCCAGCTCAAGAGCCGCGCCGAAGCCACCGCCGGCCGTGAGTTCGAAGAAGTGGTGCTGGGCCGGCCGGTGTTTTTCGTCGATGACGACCCGATGGCTGACCAGGAAGCCGAAAACACCCTGGTCGACGTGGCGCGCAAGATCGGCTTCAAGGACATCTCGTTCCAGTACGAGCCGATTGCCGCGGCCTTCGACTACGAGTCCACCATCGCCAAGGAAGAGCTGGTACTGATCGTCGACATCGGCGGGGGTACCTCCGACTTCTCTCTGGTGCGCCTGTCGCCGGACCGTCGCCACAACGACAACCGCCAGGACGACATCCTCGCCACCGGCGGCGTGCACATCGGCGGGACCGACTTCGACAAGCAACTCTCCCTGGCCGGCATGATGCCGCTGTTCGGCTACGGCAGCCGCATGAAAAGCGGCGCCTACATGCCCACCAGCCACCACATGAACCTGGCGACCTGGCACACCATCAACTCGGTGTACTCGCAGAAATCCCAACTGGCCCTGGGCAGCATGCGCTACGACATCGAAGACACCGGCGGCATCGACCGCCTGTTCAAGCTGATCGAACAGCGCGCCGGGCACTGGCTGGCGATGGAAGTGGAAGAAACCAAGATCCAGCTGACCCACGCCGACAGCCGCCATGTGCCGCTCGACCGTGTCGAGCCGGGGCTGAGCGTTGACCTCACGCGGGCACTGTTCGAGTCGTCTATTGACAACCTGCTGGAGCGCGTGCGCGGCAGTGTTACGCAGTTGCTCACTGATGCTTCGGTGAGCGTCGCGCAAGTGGACACCGTGTTCTTTACCGGCGGCTCCAGCGGCATTCCGGCACTGCGCCACAGCATCTCGGCGATGCTGCCGAATGCGCGGCATGTGGAAGGGAATATTTTCGGCAGTATCGGCAGTGGGTTGGCGATCGAGGCGAGCAAGCGGTACGGCAGCTGACCTGCTCCCATTTCATAAACACTGCAAAACCAACTGTGGGAGCGGGCTTGCTCGCGAAGGCGGTGGTTCAGTTGATATAGACCTCAACTGACACACCGCCTTCGCGAGCAAGCCCGCTCCCACATTAGCCCGTGCACACGTTCGGAGCAGGTCTTAAACCATACCGCCCAGCTTCAACTCGCTCTTGAGATACGCATAATAAATCGGCCCCGCCACCACTCCCGGCAATCCAAATGCCGCTTCAAACACCAACATCGCCAGCAACAACTCCCACGACTTGGCGCTGATTTGTCCACCCACGATCCGTGCGTTGAGGAAGTATTCAACCTTGTGGATCACGATCAAATACCCCAACGCCGCCACCGCCACCCAGATCGACAGCGACAGCGCGACGATGGTGATCAGGGTGTTGGACATCAGGTTGCCGATCACCGGCAGCAGGCCGAGGAGGAAGGTGAGGACGATCAGGGTTTTGGTCAACGGCAGGTGGATCCCGCACAGCGGCAGCACCACGGCCAGGAACACGGCGGTGAAGGCGGTGTTGAGCGCGGCGATTTTGATTTGGGCGAAGACGATGTTGCGAAAGGCCTGGACCAGCAGGTGCAGGCGGTCGAACAGCGCGGCGGCCAGGGGTTTGCGTTTGGTCAGGTCGGGCACGCGTTGCAGGGCGATGATGGCGCCGAGCACCATGCCGATCAGCAGGGTGACGAACATGTGGGCGGCGTCCTTGCCGACCAGTTGCAGTTCGCTCAGGTGTTTGCTCAGCCAGTCGCCGATGGCCACGCGGAATTCGGCGGCGCTGGCGGGCAGGTAGGCGTCGAGGAACGGCGGCAACTGGCCGCGCGCGCGGTCGACCACGCCCATGAATTTGTCGAGGGAGGCGCCGGGGTTTTCCGCTTCGTGGAGCAGGAAGCTGATGGCGCCCGCGAAGATCAAGGCCAGCACGCTGACGATCAGGGTGCCGAGCAAGGCCACCGCCAGCCAACGCGCGCGGCGGCCTTCGATCAGGCGTTGCAGTTGCGGGGTGAGCATGTTGACCAGTTCAAACACCAACAGGCCGGCCAACAGGCTGGGCAGCAATTTGAGCGGCAGAACCAGCAGCAATCCGCCGAAAATGATGATGTAGCTGGCCAGCAACAACACATGACGCTGAGAAAACGTTGGCATACAGCCTCAAAACGAGCGGCGTTAAAGGATGGGCAGTCTGCCAGCCTTGAGCGAATCAAGCGAGTGGGTAAGGTTGTGAATGCGATCAAGTGTGGGAGCTGGCTTGCCTGCGATGCAGCCGCCTCGGTAGGTCAGATACACCGAGGTGATGCAATCGCAGGCAAGCCAGCTCCCACAGGGGATCGGCAGCGTCGGTACCAGGCTGGTCAGCCCTTGAGGCAGGTACTCATGAAGGTCTTGCGCGCATCACCGGCTAGCGCCTTGGTTTTCGCCGACGCATTGCAATCCTTCATCTTCTGCTGCTGCGGGGTCAGGGTCTTGGCGTCGTTGGCCGCCGGGGCCGACAGGCAGGTTTTCATGAAGGCCTTGCGCTCGTCGCCCTTGAGCGTCTTGGTGGTGGCTTCGGCGTTGCAGGTGGTCATCTTGTTTTGCTGGGCGGTGGCGGCAAAGCCTTGGGAACACAGCAGCAGGCCCGTCATCAACAGCGCGGTTCGCAGCATCTTCATGGCGTTTTCTCCCTGTTACCGGGCCGGGAGGCACGGTCTTTCGAGAGTGTAGTCAAACCCTGTTACACCTTCCTGCGCAGACAAGGGATAATCCCCGTCCGTTACGCTGCTCGGCGATTTCCATGCAATACGCTTATCCCCTGCTGGCCATTTTCATCTGGGCCGGCAACACCGTCATCAACAAGCTGGCCGTGGGTTCGATCTTCCCCGCGGAGATCGGCTTTTACCGCTGGCTGTTGGCGGCGCTGCTGTTTACGCCGTTCATGATCAAACCCGTGATCGCCAACTGGCCGCTGATCCGCCCAAACCTGGGCAAGGTCTTCATCCTCGGCGTGCTGGGCATGGCGGTGTACCAGAGCCTGGCGTATTACGCCGCCACGCTGACCAGCGCCACCAACATGGGCATCATCCTGTCGCTGATGCCCTTGATGGCCCTGACGGCAGCCATCATCAGCCTCGGCCAGCGCCTGACCTATGGCGCGCTGGCCGGTGCGGTACTGTCATTCGCCGGCGTGGTCGTGGTGGTGTCGGCCGGCAGCCTCGGCGCGCTGTTGCAGCATGGCGTCAACCTGGGCGACGGCATGATGCTGATCGCGACCCTGGCTTACGCAATCTACAGCACCCTGCTGAAAAAATGGCAGCTGCGCCTGCCGCCCCTGGTGTTGCTGTACCTGCAGGTGCTGGTGGCGGTGGTGGTGTTGTTTCCGCTGTTCCTGTTCTCGGCAAAAACCGGGTTGGGCTGGGCGAATATCCCGCTGGTGCTGTATGCGTGCCTGCTGGCCTCGATGCTCGCGCCACTTTCGTGGATGCATTCGGTGAAGACCCTGGGTCCGAGCCGCACCACGCTATTTTTCAATCTGCTGCCGTTGCTCACCGCGCTGATTGCGGCGGTGGTGTTGAAGGAAGCGCTGGCGTTGTATCACCTGGTGGGCGGCTTGCTGACGTTGGGTGGGGTGGTCTTGTCGGAGCGTTGGACTGTGCCGATCAAGCGCATGGCAAGCACTGCTTGAACGCGGTCAACATGTGGGAGCGCGGGCCACCATTACACCCCGGCGGCCTTAAGCCTCTGCGCATGTTCCACGAACAAGCGGATCGGCTCCGCGCCCTTGCCCACCAGCCCCAGAGACTGGTTGACGATATCAAAATGGTCCAACGCGTAATCGTCACCAATGACCCTCCCCAAGTGCGAACTGTAGCGCCCCACCATCCCGTCGCACTGGCCCTTTTCACGCACAAAGCTGCGGGCGAACAGGCGGCAGCTGCGGTGCGTGCCGTCGAACAGGTTGCGGCCACGGTCGGTAATGCCCGGCTGCAAGGTGCCGGACCACGAGTAATAGCGCACGCCATTGACCTCCTCCAGGCCCTGCCCGCCCCATGTCTGCGGCAGCCCCTGTGGATAGTGCTGATTGAACAGCGCCACGCCCTCGCTGGTGAGCGAATGGTGGGACGCCTGCAGATCCGCCTTGAAACGCGGCCCGCGATAGCCGGTTTCCAGCACGCCCATTACCCAGGCGACGAGATGAAACAGCGCGCTCATGATCCGCCCCTTCACGCCGTCGATGGGGTAATGGCGGTGGATATGGTCGGCCAGTTCCGAGCCATGGTTGGGCCCGGCCACCGAGGTCACCGAGGCCACCCACTCCGGGCGCTTGCCTGCCGCATAGCGCGCGGTCAGCGCGCCCTGGCTGTGGCCGATCAGGTTGACCTTGTCGGCGCCGGTTTCGCGGCGAATGCGCTCGATCTGCGCCAGCAATTGCTCGCCACGCACCTCACTGGAATCGAGCGGCGCCACCTGCACCGCAAATACCCGCGCCCCGCCCGCTTGCAGCGCGGGGACGATGCCGTACCAGTATGGGAACCACCCCAGGCGCACGAACCCCAGCATGCCGGGCACCAGCACCAGGGGATAACGCGTGGCTAACGACTGCGGCATGTCGCGAATTTCCCTGAAAGTGAAAACCTGCCGTGCAGCCTAGCCCAGGCTGAAGTCGGGCAGATGACGCCGTCGGCAAACCCGATAAAACTTTTTGCGCCGGGCAGCACTCACAACCTGTAACGATCACGCCGGCAGAGCGTGGCGTAAAACCGGATTAGCCCCAGGAGATTGAGATGACTGAAGCAAACTTGACCGACGTCGCGACCCTGCGCATTCGCGCGCGCCAGAACGTCGAGAACGGCGCCGTGACCGAAGGTTATGACGCCGACCGCGAAGAGATCATTCGCCTGCTCAATGAATCGCTGGCCACTGAACTGGTCTGCGTGTTGCGCTACAAGCGCCACTATTTCATGGCCAGCGGCGTCAAGGCCGCCGTGGCCGCAGCGGAATTTCTCGAGCATGCCAACCAGGAAGCCGAGCACGCCGACAAACTGGCCGAGCGCATCGTGCAGTTGGGCGGCGAGCCGGAGTTCAACCCGGACCTGCTGTCGAAGAACTCCCATGCTCAATACGTGGCGGGTAACAGCTTGAAGGAAATGGTCTACGAAGACCTGGTCGCCGAACGAATTGCCGTGGACAGCTACCGCGAAATCATCCAGTACATTGGCGACAAAGACCCGACCACGCGACGCATCTTCGAAGAAATCCTGGCCCAGGAAGAAGAGCACGCGGATGACATGGCGGACATTCTCGAAAGCCTGTAATCCAGCACCCAGTCTGAAATAGCACAACCATTGTGGGAGCGGGCTTGCTCGCGAAAGCGGAGTGTCAATCAATGAATCTATTGACTGACACTCCGCTTTCGCGAGCAAGCCCGCTCCCACATTTGGATCTTAGTCTGTCATTTAGCCCTTCACGGTTTTGGGTGCCTTGCCTTCCTTCATCTGTTGCAGCAACGGTGCGCATTCGTTGGGTTCGCCGCCACTTGGGGCCACCAGCGCAAGCAACCCGGCCGCCGGCCCCGCAATCACACCCAGCGCGACCATGCCCGCGCCACGCAGCGCCAGCGGAATGGCTTTCACACCGGCGTTGGGCCGGATAAATGGCCCATTGACGTACAGCGGCGAGCGCAGGGAGAACAGTCGGAAGCCTTTCGATTCCGGGTTGATGGTCAGGTCCAATTGTTCGGTGGCCATGTTCGCGGTGCCATCGATGTAGATGATGGCGTTCTCGGTATCGAACACAAACAGCCGCGTGGTCGCCAAGCCGGTCTTGATCCCGAAGTCCGCCGCCGCGCAGTTGATCTTCACTTCCTTGTCGCCAAACAGGCGGCCCACTACGTAGTTGCCCACGTTGAGCCCGGCGATTTCCATCAAGCCGCGGCTGATCGCACCGTCGTTGATCAGCATTTTCAGGTCACCGTTGGAGGTGCCCAGCAGCGCCGCCACGGAGTTGCCGCGACCGGAGATATCGGCATCGCCGTTGAGTTCGCCAAAACTGGTTTTCATCGGTTCGAAGGTGGGGAACAGCTGCTTGAGCTTGAAGTTGCGCGCGGTCAGCCTGGCGCGGCCTTCCATAGGGGTGGTGCGGCCGTTCAGGCGAATCTGCGCATCCAGCTTGCCGCCGGCCACGCCGAAACGCAGGGGCTCGAGGCTCAATTCCCCGTCATTGAGCACCAGGTGGGTGTAGAGGTCGGTAAACGGCAGATCGGCGCTGTGTACGATGCGCTTGCCGGTGAATTCCACATCGGCATCCATGACGCGCCAGCGCTCGGTGCGGAACTCCTCCACCGGCAGCACTTTGGTAGCCGGCTGCTTGCTGTCGCCGCCACGGGCTTTCTGCTTGGCATTGGAGTCGGCACCGATCAGCGGCGCAAGGTCGGCCATCAGCAATTGGTTGGACACCAGCGCACCGCTGAGTTTGGGCCGTGGCTGGCTGGCGACGTAGGCGAGGTCGCCGTGGATATCGCTGTTGCCGATCTTGCCGTTGAAGTTTTCATAGCGAAATGACGCGCCGTCGGCTTCATGCAGCTTGGCGATCAGGTGACCATCGGTGGAGTATGCCGGCGAATCCGGCAAGGTCACGCCGGTCAATGGGTAGAGATTGCCCAGGCTGGAACCTGCGAGTTTGAGCCGAAGGTCCAAAGCGCCGAGGTTCAACGGATCGGTCAGGGTGCCGGCCAGGGCGATGCTGGTATCGGCAATCTTGACCTGGGCCTGCAGCGGGAACGGCCGGGCCGCGTCCTGCAGGGCCAACAACCCGCCGATCTTGCCGCTGCCGTCGAGTTTCTGGCCGTGGTACTGGCCTTTGACCTTGAGGGCGAACGCGTAGTCCTGCGGTGCGGAGCCTTTTTCCAGGGCTTTTTTGGCATCGGCGTCGCCGACAATCTCGCTGAAGGGAATGGGTTTGCCCAAAGGATCGATGATCACATCCAGTTGGGTCCTGAGGGTTTGATCGTCGAGGGTCACGTGGCCCTTGTCGAAGCCGATGGCGCCGATGTCCACCACCCAGTTGGAGGGTTCGGCGTTCGGGTCCTTGGGGTCGAACTTGAATGTCCAGTTGGCGCGGCCGTCGGCCAGGCGCTGCAACTGTGCGCTCGGCTCGGTGAGGTCGATACGCGGGATAACCACGCGCTGCACCAGCAAACCCAGGAGCGAAATGCGCAATTCGACTTTTTTGAGCGTGACCATTTGCGGGGTTTTCGACCAGTCGGGGTTGCCCAGCGTCAGGTCTTCGGCAATCACATGGGGCCACGGCACCCAGGCGCGCCAACCGCCTTCATCGGGCTCACGCGCCCACACCACCGCCAGGTTGCCGTTGATGGCAAACGGGCGATGCAGCTCTTCGGAAACCTTGGCATTGAGGGGCGGCTTGATGCGATTCCAGTCAAAAAACACCAGAATCACGACCACCACGGCGATTAACACAACGAAGCTGGCGCAGCTCCAAGCGACGATTTTACGAGTGCGCGTCATGCACAGGACTCCTGAATACGACTGGCTGGGTGACAGCCTTTAAGGACAGCTTACAGAACTACGACTGGCAATCCGCCACGGCGTTTAACTCATGCCCCGATTTACTAGGAAAAACCTCATTTTCTGACCCCTTCGACAGATTCCCCCTACGATGGCGCACCATTGTTACCCACACGCGTGTCGAAAATACCCACACCAGTGCAAAACCGCGTGCTTGAGAGGCGCGTTCTAGAGCCTTCGGCGAGAACAATCAATTCTGTTGATTATTACCATTGTGTTTATGAACTTTTATATCGACTTATCGAGGGTAACAATAGCCCCGTACCCAATTTATCGCCCTCCCAAGGAGCAGCCCATCATGAAACGCCAAGTACTCGCTACCGTCCTTTTATCCATCCTGGCTTCCAGCGCTTTTGCCCTGCCAGCCGCCGAACAGGTCACCCCACAAGTCAAAACCGACGCCGTTCACTTCAGCCAGACCGTCGCTCGCAGCGGTTCGCAGGAAGATGAAAACCGTGACTACGCCAAAGGCGCTGTTGCTGAAAACGGTTCGGAGCAAGCCAACAAACGCGCCTACACCGAAGGCCTGACCGAAAACGGTCGCAACCGCCTGGAACAGAAAGGCTTGGTTGAAGGCGGCGCCGATCGCCTGCTGGAGCGTAATGCTGTCGCCGAAGGTGGCCGTGATCGCCTGGAGCAGAAAGGTCTGGTTGAAGGCGGTGCTGAACGAGCCAACAAACGTGCCTACACCGAAGGCGTTGCTGAAGGCGGTGCTGACCGTCTGCAAGAACTCCATCAAGCACAGAGCTGAGCCTGTGGTGGCCCAGAAAAAAGCCCGATCCAACGATCGGGCTTTTGACTTTCGGTAGAACCTGTTACTGCCGTCCACCACGCCTTTTCACTGCACTCCCCCCCGCACACCCGGCCAAGTTCGACGCAGGCAGAACTGTTTTGCTAGAGTGCGTCGCTGTACTTGCCGACAAAGCCCGCCGCCAATGCTGCCCCGCGCCGAACAGAAGCAACAGACCCGCCTCGCCCTGATGGACGCAGCCCGCCACCTGATGGAATGTGGCCGTGGGTTTGGCAGCCTGAGCCTGCGCGAAGTGGCGAAAACGGCCGGTATCGTACCCACCGGGTTCTATCGGCATTTTGCCGACATGGACCAGCTTGGTCTCGTATTGGTGAGTGAAGTCGGCCAGACCTTTCGCGCCACGATCCGCCTGGTGCGCCACAACGAATTCGTGATGGGTGGCATTATCGATGCGTCCGTGCGGATCTTCCTGGACGTGGTCTCGGCCAACCGTTCGCAGTTCCTGTTCCTGGCCCGCGAGCAATATGGCGGCTGCCTGGCCGTGCGCCAGGCCATTGCGGCGTTGCGCGAAGACATCACCCGCGACCTGGCGGCCGACCTGACCTTCATGCCCAAACTGCAGCACCTGGACGCCGAAGGCTTGCATGTGATGGCCGACCTGATCGTCAAAAGTGTATTCGCCACGCTGCCCGACATCATCGACCCACCGGCCCATGCCCTGCCCGCCCACCTCACGCCCCAGGCGAAAATCACCCAGCAATTGCGCTTTATCTTTATCGGCTTGAAACACTGGCAAGGCCTGGGCAGCACCGAATAACGCAATCACCCCGCCGAATGGAAACGCTTGGCGGTGGTGTATTGCTTGTTCCAATAGCGGTTGCTCAAAGAATCGATGCGGATGTTCTTGCCGGTGCGCGGCGAATGGATGAATTTGCCCTCGCCGATATACAGGCCCACATGGCTGACCTGCCCACGCCCGTTGCCTTTGAAAAACACCGCATCACCGGGTTTGAGCGCGTTGCGCTTGATGGTCGCAGCCGTTGAACGTTGCATCGCCGTGGTGGTGCGCGGCAGCGTGATATTGGCCTCGGTCTTGAACAGATAGACCAACAGGCTGCTGCAGTCGAAGCCCTGCTCCGCCGAGGTGCCGCCCCACTTGTAAGGCGTGCCGAGCAACTCATGGGCGCGGTCGACGACACCGTCGATAGAGGCCTCTTTTATTGAGTCGGAAAAAGAAGGTTGGGAATTCAGGTTGGCGGAAGCCGATGACAGGGCAAAAGACAGGCTAACAATAACCAGACAACACAATGACTTGAACATGATGAACGTCGCAGTGAATTAAACACGGCGCACAGCCTATTGATCTCGCACGTAACTTGATGACCGCCGATTCCTCATCACCTGTAGGGAAAATCTGAAAATGCCCATTGGCCGTGCAACAAGCAACATTGCGCACCACTTTGGCGCACCACAGACATCGTTCCTCGCCCTATTTAGTGGCGTTACCGTCATTGCCTACAGGCAATTCCTACTCGCTTTCAGGGTTGGCAAGCCCCTTGCTCTAGCTGTGTCATCGCTCATAGCTGGAAGCTTCCCGATGCTGGTGATCCACCGCCGAATCGCCCCCCAAGCCCACTGGGCCGCCGAATTGCTGCTGAATTTCGAAGCCCGCAGCAAAAGCCGTCTGCGCTGTTTCAGTGCCGAGGGTGAAGACGTCGGCCTTTTCCTGGAGCGCGGCCAGCCGCCGCTGCACGATGGCGAATGCCTACAGGCCGAAGACGGACGCGTCGTACGCGTATGCGCTCGGCCTGAACAACTGCTGCACGTTACCTGCAGCAGCGCATTCGAACTGACGCGCGCGGCGTATCACTTGGGTAACCGCCACGTGGCGTTGCAGGTCGGGGACGGCTGGTTGCGCTTGCTCGATGACTACGTGCTCAAAGCCATGCTCGAACAGTTGGGCGCGCAGACGCAAACCCTCGAGGCGCCCTTCCAGCCGGAGCATGGTGCCTACGGCGGCGGCCACCATCATTCGCGCCATGGCGATGAAGACTTCAACTATCCGCCCAAGCTGCACCAGTTCGGCGTGCGTCCATGAACCCAGCCTGGGCGCTGCTGCGCCTGGCCAGTCCGCAATTGCCGATTGGCGGCTACAGCTACTCCCAAGGCCTGGAAATGGCCGTGGAGAACGGCCGCGTCAACGATGCGGCCACTGCGCGGCGCTGGATCAGCGACCAGTTGCGGCTCAACCTCGCACGCTTCGAGGCGCCGTTGCTGCTCGCCCATTGCCAGGCCGCGCTTGATGAAGACTGGCCACGCCTGGAACAGCTGTGCGCGCAACATCGCGCCAGCCGCGAAACCCGCGAGCTGTTTCAGGAGAGCCGGCAGATGGGCTATTCGTTGCAACAACTGCTCAATGGTCTGCCGGAACTGGACGTCGCCGCCCGCGCCTTTTTGCAACAATGCGCCGAGCCGCACCTCGCCCTGGGCTGGGCTCTCGCCGCGCGCGCCTGGAATATCAGCCCCGCCGACGCCCTCGCCGCCTGGCTGTGGAGCTGGCTGGAAAACCAACTGGCCGTGCTGATGAAAACCTTGCCCCTGGGCCAACAGGCCGCCCAACGCCTGACTAGCGAACTGCTGCCGCTGCTGCAACAAGCCCAGCGGGACGCCACGTGCCTTCATCCCGATCACTTCGGCAGCGCCGCCTTTGGCCTGTCCCTGGCGTGCATGGCCCACGAGCGCCAGTACAGTCGCCTGTTCCGTTCCTAGGAGAACAACCCATGAACACACAACCTTTGCGCGTCGGCATCGGCGGCCCGGTCGGCTCCGGCAAGACGGCCCTGACCCTGGCCCTGTGCCTCGCGTTACGCGACCGCTATAACCTGGCGGTGGTCACCAATGACATCTACACCCGCGAAGACGCCGACTTCCTGGTGCGCAACCAGGCCCTGGCGCCGGAGCGCATCATCGGTGTGGAAACCGGTGGCTGCCCGCACACGGCGATCCGCGAAGACGCCTCGATCAATCTGGAAGCGGTGGACCAGCTCAACCGCCGCTTCCCCGGACTGGACCTGATCCTGGTGGAGTCCGGTGGTGACAACCTCTCGGCCACGTTCAGCCCGGAGTTGTCCGACCTGACCATCTACGTGATCGATGTGTCGGCCGGCGACAAGCTGCCGCGCAAGGGTGGCCCGGGCATCTGCAAATCCGACCTGCTGGTGATCAACAAGATCGACCTGGCACCGCTGGTCGGGGCTTCGCTGGAGCTGATGAACAGCGACACCCAGCGCATGCGCAACGGTAAGCCCTTTGTGTTCAGCAACCAGAAAACCGGTGTCGGCCTGGAAGAGATCGTCGCCTTCATCGAACGCCAAGGCCTGCTGACCGCCGCCTGATCAACCCTTAAGGAACCTGTCCATGACCCTCAAAAAACTCCTGACCGCTGCCGCCCTGCTGCTGGCCCCTGCACTGGCGTTCGCTCATCCGGGCCACGGCGATAATGGCCTGGTGGCCGGTATCAGCCATCCCCTGGGCGGCATCGATCACTTGCTGGCCATGGTGGCGGTCGGTTTGTGGGCCGCCCAGCAAAAAGGCGCTGCCCGCTGGGCATTGCCGTGCACCTTCGTGGGCACCATGCTGATGGGCGGCGTGCTGGGCTTTGAAGGCCTGCAATTGCCGCTGCTGGAAAGCGGGATTGCCGCGTCGGTGCTGGCCCTGGGCTTGGCGGTGGCGCTGGCGGTGCGTCCGCCGGTGTTCGTGGCGGTGGCTGCGACGGCGTTGTTCGCGTTGTTCCACGGTGTGGCGCATGGTTTGGAGTTGCCGGACATGTCCAGCCCTTGGGCGTATGCCGCCGGTTTTGTCGGTGCGACGGCTGTGCTGCACGCGGCGGGCTATGCGCTGGTGCGTTTCCTGCCGGCTGCGGCGGCGCCGTTGGTGCGGATTGCCGGGGCGGCTTCGGCGGCGACGGGGGTTTGGTTGCTGGCGGGCTGATTTGCAGCGTTGTTGAGGGCCTCTTCGCGAGCAAGCCCGCTCCCACAGTTGATCGGGTTCACAGATCAAACCTGTGGGAGCGGGCTTGCCCGCGAAAGCGGTCTCAAAAACACCACAGAACCCAAGCCTGCTAACATGCGCGCCTACACCCCTGCCGTGACGACGCCAGCCAATGCCCAGCGCTTCCCTACCCGCCTTGAACTCCGTGCTCACCCACTTCCACAGCCTGATCGTGCCGCTCTGGCAAGGCCCGGGCTGGAATGCCGAGCTGGCGCTGCCCTATGAGGCGCTGGGCGCCGATCACCGCCCCTTGCCGCCACAGCGTTACCGCGCCATGGCCTGCGCCCGGCAGTTGTATCTGTTCGCCAGCCTGATCGGCGAGCCCGGCGGCGCCTTCGCCGAGGAGCGCGCGGCCGCCCTGTTCCGCTCGTTGCAACGGCATTTCCACGACGCCGAACACGGCGGCTGGTTCTACAGCATCGACCCCGCCGGCCAACCGCTGGACACGCGCAAAGACCTCTACACCCACGCATTCATCATTTTTGCCTGCGCCCACTACTGGGCCAAGGTGCGTGAGCCGCTGGTGGAGTCGGTGCTCAATGCCGCCCTTGAAGTGGTCGCTCAACGCTTTGCCAGCGGCGATGGCCTGTATGAAGCGGTGCTGGAGCGCAACTGGTCGTCCCTCAATGCTGGCCCGTTGCAAAACCCCTTGATGCACTTGGCCGAAGGTTTCCTCGCCACCCTCGCGGTACGTGAAGACGCCGCCGTACAAGCGGCTCTGCTGGCATTGGCGACGGCCATGCAGCGGCGCTTCATCGACCGCCAGCATGGCGTGATGATGGAAAAACCGCTGGGTGCTGTGGATAACTGGTTCGAGCCGGGGCATCAGTTCGAATGGTTCTTTTTGCTGGAATCGTCCGATGTGCTGCGTGGCACTGCGCTGCACGCCTCGCTGACGCGGGCATTTGCCTACGCCGAGCAAAACGGTGTGGATAAGTTGAGCGGTGCGGTCAGCGGCATGCTTGCCCTGGACGGCACCGTGCGGGACGCCACCCAGCGCATCTGGGCCCAGGCCGAGTACCTGCGGGCACTGACTTTGCGGCCCCACAGTGAAGCGCCGCTGCAGCGCCAATTGCTGGCACTGCAAGGGCATTTTCTGCATGACAAGGGATGGCATGAATGCCTGGATGCCAAGGGCAGCGTGAGCCGACGGGACATGCCGTCGACCACGCCGTATCACTTGGCGACTTGCTATCAGGGGTTGCTCGACTATCTCGGCTGAATGAAGGCGCAGGAGCGGTCTGTAGTGAGCGGGCTTGCCCCGCGCTGGGCGGCGAAGCCGCCCCAAACCAGGCGGTCGGGTTCTGGCTGGAACTCCGCAGTGTCTTTATTGGGGCGGCTTCGCCACCCAGCGCGGGCGGTGCGACGATTCGACAAGCCCGCTCACTACAAACACATGCCTGACACGATAGCCTCACCTAGCCCTTGGCCCCACGCTCAATCGCAAACCCGGCCCAAGTCTGACTCACCGGCATCAACTCCAGGCGATTGATATTCACATGGGCCGGCGTATTGAGCACCCAGAAGATCGTGTCGGCAATGTCCTGCGGCTGGATCGGCTCGGCACCGGCATAAGTCGCGTCATACCGCGCTTGATCCCCGCCAAAACGCACCAGCGAGAATTCGCTTTCACACAAGCCCGGCTCGATGTTGGTCACGCGTACGCCGGTACCTTGCAGGTCGCAACGCAGGTTTAGCGAGAACTGCTTCACGAAGGCCTTGGAGCCGCCATATACATGGCTGCCCGGGTACGGATAGCTGCCGGCGATGGAACCCAGGTTGATGATCCCGGCGCCGCGGCCGTGGGCGATCAAGCGCGGCAGCAGCAGGCTGGTGGTGGTCAGCAGGCCCTTGATGTTGGTGTCGACCATGGTTTCCCAGTCGTCGAGGCCGCATTTAGGCGCAGGGTCGGTGCCCACGGCCAGGCCGGCGTTGTTGATCAGCCCGCGCAGTGTGGCGAACGATGGCGGCAGGTTGGCGATGGCGTCTTCCATGCCCTTGCGATCACGCACGTCCACGACCAGGCCATGCACTTCGGTCTGCCTGGAAAGCTCTTCGACCAATGCATTCAGGCGCTCGGCACGACGGCCGGTGAGCACCAGCTTCCAGCCGGCTTCGGCAAAACGACGCGCGCAGGCTTCGCCGAAACCTGAGGTTGCGCCAGTAATAAACAGCGTGTCAGACATGGTGTTCTCCTTGAGGGCATCGGAAAAAAGTTGCCAGCAGAATGCCCTTACACCGCGTTTGCGGCAACCGCTAAGCGCATGACCACATACAAACCTGATCAATTTTTAACCATCACGCGCAAAGCCTTATAAGCCGTGGCTTGCAGGCATATACGCGCAGGTTATCCACAACTGCGCCCACAGTCTTTGGGGGCAAGTGCTAAAAGCCAAAAGCCTTTATAAACAAGGGCTACAGGCGCTTCTGCAAAGTTTTTTGCTTGACCTTGGCCGAAGCGTATGTAGCCCCTTCGCAGTATAAGAATTCAGAACGATGGCTCCAGGCCAGTCATTCCGGCCTCTGCGGAGGTCTTTCCAGAGTTTAGTCACAGACTTATCCACAGGCTGGCGGGACATATTCCGGTCATATACCTGTGTCTTTAAACAGGTTGACAAAGCCCTTGGCAGGTCACAAAAAAGTGCCTGATCAAAAAACAACCGTCACGCTGTAACCCACGGTTTTAAAGGCTTCCAGCCAGCTACTCCCACGTTACCCACAGCCGGTTCCACAGCGGATGGGGACAAGTCAAAACTGTGACAAAACAGGGATTTGCGGCGGCTATATGTCGCGCTTTGGAGGGGGGCTGGATTAGTTTTCCACAATTTGGGATCGGCTTCGAAAGCGCCACAAAAGCAACTGTGGGAACCGAGTTCTATGTGGGAGCTGGCTTGCCTGCGATGCAAGCACCTCGGTCTGTCAGGTAGACCGAGGGGATGCCATCGCAGGCAAGCCAGCTCCCACATAAAGCCGGGTTCCCACATAGGTATGCATCAAGCCGTGAGGTCAGTGGCCGCCGAGATAGGCGTTGCGCACTTCCTCATTCACCAGCAACTCCTTGCCGGTGCCCGTCAGGCGGATCTCACCGTTGACCATCACATACGCCCGGTCCGACAAGCGCAGCGCATGGTTGGCGTTCTGCTCCACCAGGAAGATGGTCATGCCGGTGGATGCCAACTCGCGCAGGGTCGAGAAGATCTGCTTCACCACGATCGGTGCCAGGCCCAGGCTCGGTTCGTCCAGCAGCAACAGCTTGGGCCGGCTCATCAGCGCGCGGGCGATGGCGAGCATCTGCTGCTCGCCGCCGGACATGGTCATGGCACGCTGGTTACGGCGCTCCTTGAGCCGTGGGAACAGCTCGAACATGCGCTGCATATCCTCACTGGCGAACTTGTCGCCAATGGGGATGGTGCCCATCAGCAGGTTTTCCTCGACGGTCATGTCGGGGAACACCCGCCGCCCTTCCGGCGACTGCGCAATGCCGTTGGAGGCGATGTAGTGCGAAGACTTGTGGGTAATGTCGACGCCGTTGTAGAGGATCTGCCCCGACTCGGCCCGTGGCTGGCCGAAGATCGACATCAGCAACGTGGATTTGCCCGCGCCGTTGGAGCCGATCAGGCTGACGGTTTCGCCTTGGTTGATGTACAGCGAGACTTTTTTCAGGGCCTGGATCGGGCCGTAGAACACGTCCAGATCCTTCATTTCAAGGATAGGTCCGCTCATACCAGCTCCTCTTCGTCGGCGCCCAGGTAAGCGGCAATCACTTTCGGGTCGTTGCGGATCGCTTCCGGCCCGCCTTCGGCGATCACGTTGCCGTGGTCGAGCACCACGATGTGGTCGGAAATACTCATCACCATGCCCATGTCGTGTTCGATCAGCACCACCGTCAGGTCGTGTTCGTCGCGCAGCAGGCGAATCATCGCGCTGAGGGCTTCGGTTTCCTGGGGGTTGAGGCCCGCCGCCGGTTCATCCAGGCAGATGATCTGCGGCCGGGTGCACATGGCGCGGGCGATTTCCAGGCGGCGCTGCTGGCCGTAGGAAAGCTCACCGGCCAGGCGGTTGGCGCAGTCCACCAGGTCGACTACTTCCAGCCAGTAGAACGCGCAATCGAGCGCGTCACTTTCGGCCTTGCGGTAGCCCTTGGTGTTGAGGATGCCGGCGAGCATGTTGCGGTTGACCCACATGTGCTGGGCCACCAGCAGGTTTTCCAGCACCGACATTTCCTTGAACAGGCGAATGTTCTGGAACGTGCGCGCCAGGCCGGCGCGGTTGACCAGGTGGGTGCCGCCGAACATTTTGTAGTAAACGCGACTGAAGAAACTTTTTGGAGACACAAAGTCGACGGCCTTGAAACGCTCGCCGAGCAATTGGATCACGTCAGTCTGCTTGCCACGCACGTTGAGCTGGATCTTGCCGCCACTGGCTTTATAGAAACCCGTAAGGCAGTTGAATACCGTGGTTTTGCCGGCACCGTTGGGGCCGATCAGGGCGAAGATCGAGTTGCGCTCGACCTTGAGGCTCACATCGCTCAAGGCCTTGATGCCACCGAAGTGCATCATCAGGTGTTCCACGGACAGCACGATTTCCTTGCTCATGGCGCCACTCCTTTACGTGGCGTCACACCGGTACGACTGATCCGAATCAAGCCACGCGGTCGCCAGATCATCATCACCACCATCAACACGCCAAACAGCAGCACCCGGTATTCCGAGAAGCTGCGCAGCAGTTCCGGTGCGACGGTCAATACGAATGCCGCAATCACCACCCCGACGGTCGATCCCATGCCGCCCAATACCACGATGGCCAGGATCAGCGCCGACTCGAAGAAGGTAAACGACGACGGGTTGACGAAGCCCTGGTAGCTGGCAAAGAACACCCCGGCCAAACCGGCGGTGGAGGCACCGATGGTGAACGCCGAGAGCTTGACCAGTACGTGGTTCAGGCCCATGGAGCGGCAGGCGATCTCGTCTTCGCGCAAGGCTTCCCAGGCGCGGCCGACCGGCATGCGGGTCAGGCGGTGCTTGATATACAGCACGGCCAGCACCACCAGGAACAACACGATGTAGATGAACAGGAATTTGATGTTGGGGTTGTAGTCGATGCCGAAAAACTCGTGGAACGGAACCCCGCCATCCTTCGCACGCCTGCCGAATTCAAGGCCGAGAAAGGTCGGCGATGGCACCGGCATGCCGTTCGGTCCGCCGGTAAACGACAGCCAGTTGTTGAGCACCAGACGGATGATTTCACCGAAGCCCAGGGTCACGATGGCCAGGTAGTCACCGTGCATTCGTAGTACTGGGAAACCGAGTATGCACCCCGCCAGCGCCGCCGCGATGGCCGCCAGCGGCAGCACCGTCCAGAAGCCCAGGCCAAGGTACTGGTAACCCAGCGCCAGGCCGTAGGCGCCGATGGCGTAGAACGCCACGTAACCCAGGTCGAGCAAGCCGGCCAGGCCGACCACGATGTTCAGGCCCAGGCCGAGCAACACGTAGATCAGCCCGAGGATCACCACGGTCAGCAGGTATTTGTTGGCGAAGATCGGGAACACGATGGCGATCACGATCAGCGCCGGGATGATCCAGCGCAACCGCGACTTGTAGTCCGGTGCCAGCACGTGCACGCCGGAGCCACTGCTTTCGAAGCCCTGCAGGATCTTCACGCCCTTGGGCGTTTGCAGGAACAGGCTCATGGCAAAGCGGCCGGCCATCACGATGGCCACCAGCAGGCCCACGCGGGCCGGCTCCAGGTTGAAGCTGTAGCCGTCGAGTACAACGCCGACGATCGGACCGAACACGATCAGCGAAATCAGCCCGGCAAGGACCGTATCGACCACACTTTTCTTGATATCGATGGGTTTGGCAGCAGACATGTTTACACCTTAGCCACGAGTGGGCGACCCAGCAGGCCCTGGGGACGGAAGATCAGAATCACCACCAGCAGGGAGAAACTGAACACGTCTTTGTAGTCGGAGTTGATCAACCCCGAGAACAACGACTCGGAGATACCGAGGATGATCCCGCCCAGCATCGCCCCAGGCAGGGAGCCGATGCCGCCGAGTACCGCTGCGGTAAACGCCTTGATGCCGATGATGAAGCCGGCATAGAAGTCGAAGGTGCCGTAGTTGAGGGTGATCAGCACGCCGGCCAATGCAGCCATGGCGGCGCCGATGACGAATACATAGGAGATCACCCGGTCGGTGTTGATGCCGAGGATCGAGGCCATCTTGCGGTCTTGCTGGGTGGCGCGGCACATGCGGCCGAGCTTGGTGTACTTGATGATGTAGGTCAGCAACGCCATGCCGGCAAACGCCGCCACGAGGATGAACACCTTGGTGTACGTGAGCTGCACGAACCCGGTGCCGATGTCGACGCGCCAGGCCCCGGCCAGCAGGGTTGGAATCCCTTGTTGCTTGGCGCCCTGGGCGATCTGCGCGTAGTTCTGCAGGATCAGCGAGATGCCGATGGCGCTGATCAGCGGTGCCAGGCGGGTGGAGTTGCGCAGCGGTTTGTAGGCGACACGCTCGATGACCCAACCGTACACGCCGGTGACGACCACGGTGAAGACCAGAGTGCCGAGGATGAGCAGCGGGAAGGATTCGATGCCGAAGTAAGCCAGCAGTGCCAGACTGATCGCCGCGAGGTAAGCGGAAATCATATAAACCTCGCCGTGGGCGAAGTTGATCATGCCAATGATGCCATAGACCATTGTGTAGCCGATGGCGATCAGGCCATAGACCGACCCGAGGGTCAGGCCGTTGACCAGTTGCTGCAGGAAAATACCATCCATAACGCAATCTCACGCGGTGAGCACCTGCACACTGGTGGGTGTGCGGCGCTTCTGGAGGAAAAGACAGATCGTGTTCACAACACAGCTCCCCTGTGGGAGCGGGCTTGCTCGCGAAGGCGGTGTATCAGTCACTGGATGTGTTTTTGACACACCGCCTTCGCGAGCAAGCCCGCTCCCACATTGGGTTATGTGGTGCTTGTGCTTACTTCTGCTTTTCCAACTGGTGGTATTTGCCTTCCTTGTCCCACTGGTAAACCACGTAGTCGGAGACCTTCAGGTCGCCCTTGCCGTCCCATTCCTTCTTGCCCATCACGGTCTGGACCGGGTGAGCCTTGAGCCACTTGGACGCGTCTTCCCCCTTGTTGGATTTGGCACCGTTGAAGGCGGCTGCCAGGGTCTGGACTGACGCGTAGGCGTACAAGGTGTAGCCTTCCGGCTCGTAGCCGGCTTTGCGGAACTCGTCCACCACGGCCTTGCTGTCCGGCAGCAGGCGCGGGTCGGCGCCGAAGGTCATGTACACGCCGTCGACGTATTGCTTGCCACCGGCGGTCGCCACGAGTTCGTCGGTCACGATGCCGTCATCGGACATGAACTTCACGTCTTTAAGACCGGCTTCGCGAATCTGGCGAACCAGAGGGCCGGCTTCCGGGTGCAGGCCGCCGAAGTACACCACGTCGGCACCGGTGGAGCGGATCTTGGTGACCAGGGCGCTGAAGTCTTTCTCGCCACGGGTCAGGCCTTCTTCCAGCACCGGCTTGACGCCGCGCTTGGTCAACTGGGCAGCGGTGGCGTCGGCCAGGCCTTTGCCGTAGGTGTCTTTGTCGTTGATGACCGCGACTTTCTTGCCCTTGAGCACGTCGACGATGTAGTCACCGGCCACGATGCCTTGCTGGTCGTCACGCCCGCACATGCGGAACATGGCGCCAAGGCCACGCTCGGTCACTTGCGGGTTGGTGGAACCTGGAGTGATCGCGATGATGCCTGCTTCGTCATACACCTCGGACGCTGGGATGGTGTTGGAGGAGCAGAAGTGCCCGACCACGCCGATCACCTTGTCCTGGTCCGCGAGGCGGTTGGCCACGGCCACGGCTTGCTTGGGTTCGCAGGCGTCGTCACCGGCCACCAGCACGATTTTTTCGCCGTTGATGCCACCGGCCTTGTTGATCGAGTCAGCCGCCGCCTGGGCCCCCTTCATGTATTGCTCACCGAACGACGCGTTGGCACCGGTCATCGGCCCCGCTACGCCGATCTTCACATCAGCTTGAACAAACGTAGAAACACCCAGCGCCGCAGCAACGGCGAGGGCCAGAAAACCTTTCTTGTAAAACGTCTGGGACATGAGTGGTGCTCCGATATTTTTGATTTTTGGCACGACGACTTGCGTTCAAACTTTCACCGAAAGCTCAGAGCAAGGCGCGTGCCATTACGTTTTTATTCTTCAAAAAGACACGGTGTCATTGTTATTACAGGCGTTTCGCCTCCGCTTGCCAGGACGTGCAACCCTCTAGCACCTGAAGGTGCAACCCACGGATCAAAACGGTACAACCCAGAGAGGTCGCACCCGCAACCAAACGAATAAACGACAGTTCCTACAGCTGTAACAGCCTGCGTAACGGAACTGCACATTTACAGTGCGTGATTGCTACGACTTGCACCAATACAGATTAGTAGCTGGCTAAGAAAATGCAGGCTTCTGAGCGGTATTTCGCTGATCAGATCACGATCCTCAGGCATTGGCCCGCGTGATACAGCGAAAAACCTGCTTCATAAAGACAGCTGCGCAAGCCTGCTCCCGCCAGCGGTTGCATCGGCGCGAACGGAATCGGCAACGCCTGGGGATTCTGGTGACACAAGTAGTCGGCGAACGCCTTGCCGACCACGCTGCCGGTGGTGACGCCGCGCCCGTTGTAACCGGTTACGGCCACCAGACCAGGCGCGGGTTCGAACAGGCGCATCAGATGATCCGGGGTGAAGGCGATGCAGCCGGTCCAGGTGAATTCCCACTGCACCGATTTGAGGTAAGGGAAGTAATGCTGCTGCACCCGATCGGCCCACGCCTTGAGGAACCAGGCCGGTTTCTGGTTACCGTTGCCCAGGCTGCCGAGCAACAGGCGGCCATCGGCATCGCGCCGGATGCTGCTCAGTACCTGGCGGGTGTCCCATGAGCCTTGGCCGCCGGGGAGGATCTGCCGGGCGGCATCGTCGGTCAGCGGGGCCGACGCGACCTGATAGTAATAACCGGGGAAAAAATTGCGCCGCAGCGCGGTCCACTCACCTTCCGTGTAGGCGTTGGAAGCGATCACCACCTGTGCAGCCTGCACCGAGCCGTTGGCGGTTTGCACGGACCAGTCCTGGCCCTGGCGCTCCAATTGCGTGACCGGCGAATGGTCGAACAGTTGCCCGCCCAACCCCACTGTCGCATTCGCCAAACCACTGGTATAGGCCATCGGGTTCAAGGTGCCGGCGCGCCGATCCAGCAAGGCGGCGGAAATTTTTTTAGTCCCGGTGGCTTGCTCGCAGGCCTGGCCGGTGAGCAGTTCCACCGGCGCGCCACGGCGCTTCCATTGTTCTTCACGACTGCGCAAATCCGCTTCGCCACGGGCGTTGTGCGCCATGTGCAAAGTGCCCTCGCGGCGCAATTGGCAATCGATGTTGTATTTGTCGATCAGGCTGAACACCAATGCCGGTGCCGCGCCCAACATACGGTTGAGCTGGCTGCCCACCGCCTCGCCGAAACCGGCTTCGATCTCGTCCGGCGGGATCCATAGGCCGGCATTGACCAACCCGACATTGCGCCCCGAACCGCCATGACCGGTGCGGTGGGCCTCCAGCACGGCGACGCTCTTGCCCTGTTCCAGCAGGTGAATGGCCGCCGACAGGCCGGTGATGCCGGCGCCGATGACGCAGACGTCCACTTTTACCTCGCCGTTGAGCGCGGCGCGATCCGGCCGGCCTGGGGTGAGGTGTTCCCACAAACATGTTTCGCGCAGTGCCATTGCCAGACTCCGATGAGACCCAACAAACAACTCAATTCAGTTTCGACTTGGTAACCCGATCAAATGTGGGAGCGGGCTTGCTCGCGAATGCGGTGTGTCAGTCGACAGATTTACTGCTGATCCACCGCATTCGCGAGCAAGTCGAATCGTCGCACCGCCGCTCCCACATTTTTAACCGCGTTTCGCCAGGGACTCAGTCGAAAGTGATGCCCTGGGCCAACGGCAATTCCAACGAATAGTTCACGGTATTGGTCTGGCGACGCATATACCCGCGCCACGCATCCGAACCCGACTCACGCCCGCCGCCCGTCTCTTTCTCGCCGCCAAACGCGCCGCCGATTTCCGCGCCGCTCGGGCCGATGTTGACGTTGGCGATGCCGCAGTCACTGCCCACCGCCGACATGAACTGCTCGGCCTCACGTACATCGGTGGTGAAGATGCACGACGACAGCCCTTGCGGCACGGCGTTGTTCAGGCGCAGCGCTTCGGCGAAGTCGGTGTAGCCGACCACATACAGGATCGGTGCGAAGGTCTCGGTGCACACCACATCGCTCTGCTCGGGCATTTCCACAATGGCCGGCGACACGTAGTAGGCGTTGGGGAATGTGTCTTGCAGTTGACGCTTGCCGCCGAACACCTTGCCGCCTTCGCTCAAGGCTTGTTCCAGGGCGTCCTGCATGTTGTCGAAGCCGTGTTTGTCGATCAACGGGCCGATCAGGTTGCCTTCCAGCGGGTGGCCGATGCGCACTTTGGAATAGGCGGCCTTGAGGCGGGTGACGATTTCTTCCTTGACCGATTCGTGGGCGATCAGCCGACGCAGCGTGGTGCAACGCTGGCCGGCGGTGCCGACGGCGCTGAACAGGATGGCGCGCACGGCCATGTCCAAATCGGCGCTTGGGCCGAGGATCATCGCATTGTTGCCGCCCAGTTCCAGAATGCTGCGGGCAAAACGTGCGGCGACTTTCGGCGCTACTTCACGGCCCATGCGGGTACTGCCGGTGGCGCTGATCAGCGCCACGCGCGGGTCATCCACCAAGGCAGCGCCGGCGTCACGGCCGCCGATGATCACTTGGCTGAGATACTCCGGCGCGCCGTCGAATTGCTTCAACACGCGCTCGAACAGTGCCTGGCAGGCCAATGCGGTCAGCGGGGTTTTTTCCGACGGTTTCCAGATCACCGCGTTGCCGCAGACCAGGGCCAGGGCGGTGTTCCATGCCCACACCGCGACGGGGAAGTTGAAAGCGCTGATCACGCCGACCACGCCCAGCGGGTGCCAGGTTTCACGCATATGGTGGCCAGGACGCTCGGAAGCGATGGTCAAGCCGTACAACTGGCGCGACAGGCCGACGGCGAAGTCGCAGATGTCGATCATTTCCTGCACTTCGCCCAGGCCTTCCTGGGTGATCTTGCCGGCTTCCCAGGACACCAGCTCGCCCAGGTCGGCCTTGTATTGGCGCAATACATCGCCAAATTGGCGCACCAGTTCGCCACGGCGCGGTGCTGGCACGTTGCGCCAGGCGTCGAATGCATGCTCGGCGCGACTGACCTGCTGCTCAACCTCGGCGGCGCCTTCCCAGTTCACGGCGCCAATGCGACTGCCATCGATCGGCGAATGCACCGGTTGTTTCCCCGACTGGTACAGCGCCGGGTCTACGCCGAGACGATCAAGCAATGCGGCAACCATGGGTGACTCCTTCAAATCTGCATACAAAAATTGCGCCGCCGAAGACACGGCGATCCAGGGCTTATTTGTAGCTGGACCAAGACGTGCCAACAAACGACGATTAGGCGAGATATCATTCCATTTATTCATGCAAAGAATAAAAAGAGGCGTGCCGTGCTGAACAGAAGACATTTGCCCTCAATCACCGCCTTGCAGTGTTTCGAAGCGGCCACCCGCCACCTGAGCTTCACCCGCGCGGCCGAGGAACTGAACCTCACCCAAAGCGCGGTGAGCAAGCAGGTGGCGCAGCTGGAAGACTTGCTGCAGCACCTGCTGTTTCGCCGGGTGCGCCGCCGCTTGCAAATGACGCCAGCGGGCGACCTGTACCTGGTGGAAGTGCGCAAGATCCTCACGCAGGTGGAAATGTCCACGCATTACCTGCGCTCCTACGGCGGCGAAACCGAAGTGTTGCGCGTGTCCACGCCCTACACCTTCGGCGCGCGCTGGCTGGTGCCGCGCCTCAAGGGCTGGCGACTGCGCCACCCGCAGATCCACCTGGACCTGTGCAACGAGCAGGAGCCGGACGAGCTGCTGCAAGGCAAGGCCGATATGGCCTTTTATTTCGGCCAAGGCTCACGTCCCGGCACCGAGAGCCTGAGGTTGTTCAGCGAAGAGCTGATTCCCGTGTGTGCGCCAGAGAGCTTGCCCGCACAGCCGTTTACTGACCCGACGCAACTGAGCGAGCTGGTACTGTTGCAAAACGCTTCGCGGCCACAGGGCTGGCACGACTGGTTCGCCGATCAAGGCCTGCAGACCGAACACAGTTATCACGGACCGCGTTTCGACACCTTTTATATGTGCATTCGCGCCGCGCAGGTCGGCTGTGGCGTGGCGCTGTTGCCGCGTTTTCTGGTGGAGGAAGAGTTGGCCGACGGCAAGCTGGTGATCCCGTGGCAGCATGCAATGCGGAGCCAGGATGCGTATTACCTGGCCTACCCGGAGCATTCGGCGGAAGTGCCCAAAGTGCGCGAGTTTGTGAAGTGGATGATGGAACAGGTTATTTAGCGTCTGGAATACCGCTTTCGCGAGCAAGCCCGCTCCCACAGTTGACCGAGTTCCAGCATGAGAATGCGGTCGAATGTGGGAGCGGGCTTGCTCGCGAAGGCGCCAGTGGCCACAACAACAATGCCAATCTGAAAAAACACTGGCAAAACAACACAGGTCTATGCGCCACTAGCCCCCTTCCTCAATTGTGCGTAAAGGCCGGCGCCCATCGTCGACCCGTCTGGAGATTCCCGTTATGAGCGAGAGTGTGTTTGCCGATCGCATCGTGCAGAACTTGCTCGACACCGACTTCTACAAGCTGACCATGATGCAGGCGGTGCTGCACAACTACCCCAACGTGGAAGTTGAATGGGAGTTCCGTTGCCGTAACAGCGAAGACCTGCGCCCGTACCTGGCGGAGATCCGCTACCAGATCGAACGCCTCGCCGAGCTGAGCCTGAGCCCGGACCAGTTGGGTTTCCTGGAGCGCATCAGCTTCATGAAGCCGGACTTCTTGCGCTTCCTCGGGCTGTTTCGCTTCAACCTGCGCTACGTGCAAACCGGTATCGAAAACGGCGAGCTGTTTATCCGCCTGCGCGGACCGTGGCTGCATGTGATCCTGTTTGAAGTGCCGATGCTGGCCATCGTCAGCGAAGTGCGTAACCGCTACCGCTACCAGACCGTGATCCTCGAACAGGCCCGCGAGCAGCTGTACCGCAAATTCGACTGGCTGACCGCCAACGCCAGCAGCGACGAGCTGTCGGAGCTGCAAGTGGCCGACTTCGGCACACGCCGGCGCTTCTCGTACCGGGTGCAGGAAGAAGTGGTCAGTGTGCTCAAACATGACTTCCCCGGGCGCTTTGTCGGCACCAGCAACGTGCACCTGGCCCGTGAATTCGATATGAAACCGCTGGGCACCATGGCCCATGAATGGATCATGGCGCACCAGCAACTCGGCCCGCGCCTGATCGACAGCCAGATCGCCGCGCTGGATTGCTGGGTCCGCGAATACCGTGGCCTGCTCGGCATTGCCCTGACCGACTGCATCACCACCGACGCGTTCCTGGGCGACTTCGACTTGTACTTCGCCAAGCTGTTCGACGGTTTGCGCCATGACTCCGGCGACCCCGTGCAGTGGGCGGAAAAAGCCATCGCCCACTACCACAAGCTCGGCATCGAGCCGATGAGCAAGACCCTGGTGTTCTCCGACAGCCTGACGCTGCCCAAGGCCCTGGAGATTTTCCGTGCGCTGCGTGGCCGCATCAACGTGAGTTTTGGTATCGGCACCAACCTGACCTGCGATATTCCAGGTGTCGAGCCGATGAGCATCGTGCTTAAAATGACCGCCTGCAATGGCCAGCCCGTCGCGAAGATTTCCGATGAAGCGGGCAAGACCCACTGCACCGACCCGAATTTCGTCGCCTATTTGCGTCACGTTTTCAAAGTACCTGCCCTATCCAGCAAGGAGTGAATCATGCAAGCCGTACAGCGTGAGATTGCGCAGCAGCTCAAGGTCCAGGCGCCCTTCAAAGACCAGGCCGCCCTTGAGGCCGAGGTTGCCCGGCGCGTGCGTTTTATTCAGGATTGCCTGCGAAATTCCGGGCTCAAAGCGTTGGTGCTGGGCATCAGCGGAGGCGTCGACTCCCTGACCGCAGGCCTGCTCGCTCAACGTGCGATGCAGGAACTGCGCGCCAGCACCGGTGATGAGGCCTACCGTTTTATCGCTGTGCGCCTGCCTTATGAAACCCAGTTCGATGAACTCGACGCCCAGGCCTCGGTGGACTTTATCGAGCCGGATGAGCGCCACACCGTGAACATCGGCCCGGCGGTGAAAGCCCTGGCCAATGAAGTGTCGGCGTTTGAAGGCAAGGCGGCGGTGTCCCGCGATTTCGTGCTGGGCAACACCAAGGCGCGGATGCGCATGGTGGCGCAGTACACCATCGCCGGCGCGGCCGGTGGCCTGGTGATCGGTACCGACCATGCGGCGGAAGCGGTGATGGGCTTTTTCACCAAGTTTGGTGATGGCGCATGCGACCTGGCGCCGTTGAGCGGGTTGGTGAAAAACCAGGTGCGGGCGATTGCGCGGCACTTTGGCGCGCCGGAGTCGCTGGTGGAGAAAGTGCCGACGGCGGATCTGGAAGACCTGTCACCGGGCAAGCCGGACGAGGCGTCACATGGCGTGACCTATGCCGAGATCGATGCGTTCCTGCACGGTGAGCCGGTGCGGGAGGAAGCGTTCCGGATCATTAGCGAGACGTATCGCAAGACCGAGCACAAGCGGGTGATGCCGTTTGCGCCGTGAGGTGAGTCAGGAAGTTTTGCTTTGACTGCCACACCGCTTTCGCGAGCAAGCCCGCTCCCACAGTTGACCGAGTTCCAGCATGAGAACGCGGTCGAATGTGGGAGCGGGCTTGCTCGCGAAGAACGATAACGCGGTCTTACTTGACGGTCACAGTGCCCTTCATCATCGAGATATGCCCTGGGAACGAGCAGAAGAACGCATAGTCAGTCCCGGCGGCCAGCTTCGACACATCAAAAGTCACCGAATCTTTCTCGCCTGCACCGATGATCTTGGTGTGGGCAATGATGCGGTCATCACCTGGCTTCAAATAATCCTTGTCGATGCCGGCGGCCATGCCGTCGGTGGCGACGGGCTGCATGTTGGCGGCGCTGGTCAGCACCCAGTTATGGCCCATCACGTTTTTCGGCAAGTTGCCGGAGTGAGTCAGCTCAACGGTGAACTGCTTGCAGCTCTTGTCGATTTCGATGGCTTTGGTGTTGAAGGACATCTGGTCAGTGGAGTCGACGGTGACCTTGCACTCTGCGGCAAGCAACTGGCCGCTCGCCAGAGTCAGCAGGGAAACAGCAACGAGTTTGGCAAACATGTGAATCTCCAAGGCAGGGTTTAAAAAACGCGTATTGCGACAAAGGGTGCCTGAAGCAGGCAGAAATTCTTATGATCTGAATCAACAGATTGTATACAACTTTAGGCTATCAGACTTATCAACACAATCTACCAGCCAAAGTACCGCCACCTGCCTATGATCGGCGCACCACCCATCGGAGTCCGCGCCATGCACCTCAATCAACTGTTCAACGGCCTGCTGGCTGCGTACGCCTGCGGTAAGTGAAAGCAAAGCACGCTGCTAAGCTGCTACCATGGCAGCCCAAAGGCAGCTGCGCGCCGCCACCCTCACCTTCGACCCTAGAGGACCGCTCATGGCCAAACCTAATTACTCCTTCGCCAAACGTCAGAGAGACTTGGCCAAGGAACAGAAGAAAGAGGAAAAACTGCAACGCAAGAAAGCCACCGCAGAAGAAGAGGCCGCTGCACTGAACCCGGAAGCGGAAGGCGAAGTGGCGAGTGACGAAACTGAAACACCGCCTCAGGCCTGAGCAACAGCGCAGTACCTGCTGAACCCGGCTTAATCTGGGAGCCGGGCTTGCCCGCGATGCAGGCGACTCGGTCTATCGGTTACACCGGGGCGCTGCCATCGCACCTTTGTAGTGAGCGGGCTTGTCCCGCGCCGGGCTGCGAAGCGGCCCCAACCCAGGAGACCTGAATTTATCTGGCACCCGGGGGCGTTTTTATTGGGGCGGCTTCGCCACCCAGCGCGGGACAAGCCCGCTCACTACAGATGCTCGCACACCTTCAAAAAAGATGTGTCGATACCCATGGCTATCGCAGGCAAGCCAGCTCCCACACAAGCCAGCGTCACAACCTGCTATTGCAGCGGCATCACCGTCACCCGCACCTCCGGGTCATGGCTGCCTCCTCCCAGAATCACCCCGCGCAACGGCGACACATCGGAAAAGTCCCGGCCCCAGGCCAGGGTGATGTGCTCCAGTGCCGGCTGCACGTTATTCGTCGGATCAAAATCCACCCAACCCGAAATAGGGCAATACACCGAGACCCACGCGTGGGACGCATCCGCGCCAATCATCCGTGCCTGGCCGGGCGGCGGCTGGGTGAGCAGGTAGCCGCTGATGTAACGCGCCGCCAGGCCGCGTGAGCGCAGGCAGGCGAGCATCAGGTGGGCGAAGTCCTGGCACACGCCTCGGCGGCGCTCCAGCACTTCCACCAGGGGTGTGGCGACCTGGGTGGCCTCGGCATCAAAGGTGAACTCGCTGAATATCTTTTCCATCAGCGCTTGCACGCCCAGCAGCAGCGGCGTGCCGGCAGGAAAGCAGCTTTCGGAGAACTCGACGAAGGTTTGCTTCAGGTGCACGTAGGGTGATTCGAAACGGAAGCGGCAGGCTTCGATCAGCTCAAGGGACATGGCCTGGCTGCTGTAGGTCAGGCTGTCGCGGGTCTGGTCCCAGGCTGGCGATTGCTGGAAATCCAGCGTCGGCCGCGCCAGCACCTCCACGGTCAGCCCGGCGTTCACCAGCAATTCATCATGGGGCCGTTCGAACGCCAGCCGCGTGATGGGGTTGCCGAACACATCCAGCTCATCGCGACGCGAAGTCGGTTCCGGGACAATGTCCAACTGCTGCGAACTGCACCGTTGCCAGGCGCACGGCCGTGGCCACAGGTGCGCCAACTGCTGGGCCAGGGACACCGGGCTGTCGTAGTGGTAGTGGGTATCGTGGAAAATCTGGTAGCGCGCACTCGTCATACCGACACCGTTTGCTGGCTGACCGCATCCACATGGGCGAAATGGCGCAACGCAAGGCGGTCCGACACTTGCCCACTCTCATCGGCGACCGCTTGCAGCAGGTCGGCCAGGCCGTCCAACGCGGCACGCACGCTGGACTCGCCAAACAGCGGGTTCTCCAGGCAACCCAGGTCGAAGCGCGCCAGGCGCTCCACCAACGGCCCGAGGCCGGTTTCCCGAGGCACGCCAAAGTCATCGTTGAGACGCCGCAGGGTGCGACTCACCAGTTTGAGCTGGAACAACACCGCGTGGGGGTTCTGCTCGTCGAGCAGCAGCAGGTCGAGCACCGGGATCAACTGGGGCACCGCCAGGTAGCGCGAGCGATAGGTGATGCTGCTGTTGCCCAATTCCAGCAACCACTCCAGCCCGGCCTGATCGAACACCGCCACGCCACGCAGGAATGCCGCCAGGCTGCTGCTCAGAAATTGCAGACGTTCGATGCGACGGCCCATCATCAAAAAGCGCCAGCCTTCGTCGCGCGTCATGTCGTCCAGGGCGAACCCGGACAGCGCCGCCAGGGACATCACCAGGCGGTTGAGAAAATCCAGCAGTTCGCCAAAGTCCGGCGCCTCGCTTTCCAGCTCCAGGGCTTCGCGTTGCAGTTCCACCAGGGCCTGCCAGTTTTCCCGGGACAGCTTGCCGCGCACCTGGGACGCCGCCCACTGCAGGCGTTGCAGGTTGGCGCGCAGGCTCGATGGCCAGTCATCACCAAGCAAGGCGGCGAGCAGGCGCTCGGGCAGCTCGCCCTCTTCCGGCAGCAGGCGCAGGTTTTCGCCAAGCTCCACGGCCGCCTGCAAGGCCAACGGATCGTCGCCATCCACATAACGCGCCAGCACCACGCGCAACCAGCGCGCGCTGTCATCGCAGCGCTCGCAGTAACGGCCGAACCAGAACAGGTTTTCCACAACGCGAGACGGTAGATACGGATCGCGGCGCACCAGGTCATGGGCACCAATCGCACGTTGTGCACGCCAGTGTTCGCCACCGGCTGCGCGTTCGCCGAGCACCCAGGTGTCCTTGCTGGCGCCGCCGCGTTGCATCGACACCACCTCGGCATCGGCCTCGGCGGCCACTCGCGTGAGCCCGCCCGGCAGCACGCGATAGCCGTCATCGCTCGCCACGGCGTAGACGCGCATGCCGATGGCGCGGTGTTGCAGGTGGTCATCCACGGTGTGCCACACCGGTGCCTGGGACAATTGCGCCAACTCCTGGGCCACGTAGGCGTAGGGCCGTGCGCGCATGCGTTCAGCCAAGGCCTCGCGTTGCGCATCGTCCAAGTCACGGCCAAACACCGGGGCGAAACTTTGCGATGGAAACGCAGGCTTGATCAGCAGCTCGGGAAGTTTCTCCAGCGCCTGGGCAAGTACCGGCGCCTCGCCGCACCACCAGGTCGCGATGGACGGCAGGATCAATTCTTCACCAAACAGGAATTGGTTGATCTTCGGCAGGAAGCCCAGCAAACCAGGCGATTCCAGCACACCGCTGCCCAGGGCATTGGCCACCAGCACATTGCCTTGGCGCACGGCATCGAGCAGGCCGGGCACGCCGAGGGCCGAGTCGGTGCGCAGCTCCAGAGGGTCGCAGAAGTCATCGTCGAGGCGGCGCATGATCGCGTGCACCCGGCGCAGGCCGCTGAGGGTCTTGAGGAACACGGTGCTGTCGCGCACGGTGAGGTCGCCGCCTTCCACCAGTGGGTAGCCAAGCTGGCGGGCGAGGTAGAGGTGTTCGAAATAGCTTTCGTTGAAGCGCCCAGGGGTGAGCAGCACGATCAGCGGCGGCTGGTCATCACCGGGCGCCTGGCGGGCCAGGGTTTCCTGCAGGGTTCGGAAGAACCCGGTGAGGTGCTGCACCTGCAGGTCGCGGTACAGGTCCGGAAACGCGCGGGACACGATGGTGCGGTTTTCCAGCGCATAGCCCGCCCCCGAAGGCGCCTGGGTGCGGTCGGCGGTGACCCACCAGCGGCCATCCGGCGTACGCGCCAGGTCGACCGCATAGAGGTGCAGAAAAGCACCGTCCGGCGGCTGGATGCCCTGACACGGCCATAAAAAATTGTTGTGACCGAACACCAGCTCGGCCGGCAGCAAGCCTTCCTTGATCAGGCGTTGCGGGCCATACAGATCCGCCAGCACCGCATTGAGCAGGCGCGCGCGCTGGGCGATACCGGCTGACAGGTGCTGCCATTCATCAGCGGCCAGCACGTGGGGCAGCAGGTCGAGCTCCCACGGGCGGTCGGCGCCCTTGGGGTCGGCGTAAACGTTGTACGTCACGCCGTTTTCCTGGATCTGGCGGGTCAGCAGCGCCTGGCGCTGGGCCAGTTGCGCGGGCGTGCTGCGTTGCAGGTGGTCGAGCAGGCGCCGCCAATGGGCACGCACCGCGCCGCCGTGGTCCAGCAGTTCGTGATAAGTGCCCGCGGTCAGCGGGTAACGGTCGAGCAAATCGGACATGGAACGCTCGGCAGAGGCAAGGGGGCTCAGGTTAACCTAACAAACACTGCAAATCCCCTGTGGGAGCGGGCTTGCTCGCGAAAGCAGTCTGTCAGTTGATTATGTATCGACTGACACTCCGCTTTCGCGAGCAAGTCGAATCGTCGCACCGCCGCTCCCACATTTTGAACTGTGTTCAGTCATTTTTATTGGGGTGACGCCGTAGGTCCAAAGTCATAGGCAATTCATCGTTGATGCTGACTGTTGGCACCGGAAGCTTTCCAGGACTATGTCCCAACCGGAAAAACCTCGCCATCCTCCGGCTTTCCGCCTCATTGGCGTTCACCGGCAAGCTGTCGTAATTGCGCCCGCCCGGATGCGCCACATGATACTGGCAGCCGCCCAGCGAGCGTTGCATCCAGGTATCCAGCAGGTCGAACACCAACGGCGCATGCACCGCGATGGTCGGCTGCAGGCAGTTGGCCGGTTGCCAGGCGCGGTAGCGCACGCCGGCGACGAACTCACCGACGCGCCCGGTGGGCTGCAACGGTACCGGGATGCCATTGCAGGTCAGCAGGTAGCGCTGCGGTGGCAGCCCGGTCAATTTGACCTGGAGGCGCTCAAGGGACGAATCCACATACCGCACCGTGCCACCCACCGCGCCCTCCTCGCCCAGCACATGCCAGGGCTCCAGGGCCTGGCGCAGCTCCAGTTCGATGCCATTGACGGCGTAGTCGCCAACCTTGGGGAAACGGAACTCCAGGTGCGCGGCAAACCATTCGGCGCGCAGCGGGTAGCCGGCGGCGTTGAGCTCGGCGATCACGTCGGCGAAATCCTGCTCGATAAAGTGCGGCAACAGGAAGCGGTCATGCAGTTCGGTGCCCCAGCGTGCCAGTTTCGGCGGTGCATAGGGTTCGCGCCAGAACCGCGCGACCAAGGCACGCAGCAACAGTTGCTGGGTCAAACTCATGCGCGCGTGCGGCGGCATTTCAAACGCACGCAGCTCCAACAGGCCCAGGCGGCCGGTGGCACCGTCCGGCGAGTAGAGCTTGTCGATGCAGAATTCGGCGCGGTGGGTATTGCCGGTCACGTCGATCAGCAGGTTGCGCAGCAGGCGATCCACCAGCCATGGCGGGCACTCTTCGCCGGGCTCGGGTATTTGCGCAAAGGCGATCTCCAGCTCGTACAGCGCATCGTTGCGCGCTTCATCCACCCGCGGCGCCTGGGAGGTCGGCCCGATGAACAGGCCGGAGAACAAATAGGACAGCGAGGGGTGGTTATGCCAATAGCTGATCAGGCTGCGCAGCAGATCGGGCCGGCGCAGGAAGGGTGAGTCCTTGGGCGTCGCGCCGCCCAGCACAAAGTGGTTACCGCCACCGGTGCCGGTGTGGCGTCCGTCGATCATGAATTTCTCGGTGGTAAGGCGGGTTTGCCGCGCCTCTTCATAGAGGAACTCTGTACGCTCCACCAATTCATCCCAGGTGGCGGAAGGCTGTACGTTGACCTCGATGACACCCGGGTCCGGCGTGACGCGAAAGTTGCTCAGGCGCGTATCGGCCGGCGGCTCGTAGCCTTCGAGCAACACTGGGCACTGTAGCTCTTGGGCGGTAGCCTCGATGGCGGCCACCAGTTCCAGATAGTCTTCGACGCGCTCCAAGGGCGGCATGAACAGATACAGGCGCCCCCCCCGTGCCTCGGCGCACAGGGCGGTGCGGGTCAGCCAATCGGCGGACTCGTCGATTTTTGGCACACGCTCATCGTTCGGTGCGGGTTCGCCATGGTTTTGCAGTTGAGCGGTGCCCGGCAGCTCCGGCTGGTCCTGGTTAGGATCGGTCGGATGCACAAACGGATACTCGGCCGCCGTGACCCATGGTTGCGAGGCCAGGGGCAGGCGGTAGCCCAGCGGCGAATCGCCCGGCACCAGGCGGCAATGGTTGTCGCGCAGGTACCAGCGCCCGCTCTGCCAGCGGTCATTGGCCGCCGTGCGCGCCAGTGGCAGCACTTGGCCGATGATTTTATCCAGCCCCTGGGCGAACACTTTGCGCAGGCGCTCGCGCTCCAGGTCGTCACTCAGGCGCGGGTCCTGGGCAGTGACGTTCTGCGGCAACGCGCCTTCGCGCCACAGGTAGTAGAAATTATCTTCAAAGGCCGGGAAGACAAAGCGCGCAGGCAGTTTGAGGCGTTCGGCGACGCTGGCCAGGAAACGCCCGGCCATGGCGCCGTCGGCGCCGTAGTGCTGTTGCTCATCGGCGATCAATGCGCTGTTGTGCCAGATCGGCACGCCGTCACGGCGCCAGTAGCAATTGAGCGACCAACGCGGCAATTGCTCGCCGGGGTACCACTTGCCCTGCCCGAAGTGCACCAGGCCTTGAGGCGCGTAATGCGCGCGCATGCGCTGGAACAGCTCGGCGGACAGACGACGCTTGTCCGGCCCGAGCGCAGCGGTGTTCCACTCGGCACCGTCGGGGTCGTCGATGGAGACAAAGGTCGGCTCGCCGCCCATGGTCAGGCGCACGTCGTGCTTGAGCAGGTCGCCATCGATCTGCCGGCCCAGGGCCTGGATCGCCAGCCATTGCTCCTCGGTGTAGGGCTTGGTGACCCGAGGGGCTTCCCAGATCCGCTCCACCGACATTTCGTGGGTGAATTGGCACTCGCACGGTTCCACCAGCCCACTGATCGGTGCCGCCGAGGATGGATCGGGACTACAGGCCAACGGGATATGCCCTTCACCGGCGAACAACCCGGAGGTGGCGTCCAGGCCGATCCAGCCGGCGCCGGGCAAATACACTTCGCACCAGGCGTGCAGGTCGGTGAAGTCCACTTCGGTGCCGGAGGGCCCGTCGAGTGCCTTGACGTCGGCGGTGAGCTGGATCAGGTAGCCGGACACAAACCGCGCCGCCAAGCCGAGGTTGCGCAGTAATTGCACCAGCAGCCAGGCGGAGTCGCGGCAGGAGCCGGAGGCATTTTGCAGGGTGAATTCCGGGGTCTGCACGCCCGGTTCCATGCGGATCAGGTAGCCGATATCGGCGGCAAGACGCTGGTTGAGGCCCACCAGAAAGTCCACGGCCGGCAATGGCGTGCGGTCGATGCCGGCCAGGTAGGCGGCAAACTTCGGCGTCAGCGGCAAGGTTTCCAGGTACGGCGCCAACTCGCGCTGTTCATCGGCCGCGTAGCTGAAGGGGATTTTTTCGGCGTAGGGCTCAAGGAAAAAGTCGAACGGGTTGAACACCACCATCTCGGCGACCAGGTCGACTTCGATGCGCAGTTCAGCGGTTTTTTCCGGGAACACCAATCGCGCCAGGTAATTGCCCTGAGGGTCTTGCTGCCAATTGATGAAATGCTGCTCGGGCAGCACTTTCAGCGCGTAGGACAGAATCCGCGTACGGCTGTGGGGCGTCGGGCGCAAACGCACAATTTGCGGGCCGAGTTCGACAGCGCGGTCGTAGCGGTAATGCGTGACGTGGTGCAACGCGACATGAATCGACACGGCGGCCTCCTGCGAGCCAGGGCATGGACACAACGTGCGCAAGACTTATGCCAGAGCGGCCGTCGTTGCGCTTTATCGTAAGACCCGGTGCAGTACAGCACCAAAACGGCGCCAGCGGTGACGCCATGGTGCAAGTGCCGCACATATTTGTGGCGAACGTGTGAAAGGAGGTGGTGAATCTACCCAGTCACCGGGCCTTGTGCCGGGCGCCGAGGGCTTGACGCAGGTGGCGGATTTCCACGAGTCTGGCGCGCATCTCGCGCTGCCCCTTACTGTTGAGTATCAGCAGCCCGAACAGTGGAAAAACCAGCGCCAACCCATAAAGAACCCGATGAGGACCGTATTGGATCATCGGCAACACAAACAGCAGGCAGGCGGCGTAGAGACCGACCATCACCCATGCCCAACCGGGCCTGCCCCGTAGAATCATAAAGTTGCTGTGCACCGTGAGCAGCGTGAGCACTGCCCCGGCCAGCATGATCTTGAGCCCCACTTGAGCAAGGGGTGCATCATCAAAATAGGTGACGAACGCCAACGCCATGGCCAACGCCAATGAAAAATACGCCGCAAATACGCCGCTCAGAAACGTCAGAAAGTAATGCTTGAAAAAGTCTCGCAGCGTCATCAATTCGCCCATTCTTTGGCTTCCTCGTACAGCCCGATCGCGATTGTTTTGACATTTCCGGAGTAGGCGCTCCCGCCGAACCCTATGACTGCACTCAGGGCGTCCTTGATCTGGGTCGTTGTGCCGTGCTTGAGCTGCGTGGGGGTGAAACGCTTGGTGAGTTCACCCGACGCTTGCTTGAGCTTGAGTAGCTTCGAGGTCAATTTGGGATCGTTGATGCTCAACAGTTCTTTGGTCAGCTTGGCTCTTTCCTGGCGATTCAAACCGCGCAGCACCTCACGCAGGCTCTTGCCCGTCGAGGCTTTGGCGGCCCTGACCAGCTTGACCGTCGTCAGGGTCGAAGCGCCCACGCCGACCAGCGACGCTGCGTCGAGCACAATGGAAGCATTCTGGTACCAGCCTTCACTGTCGAGCCAATCGTTGACCTCGGGCTTGGCCACCTCGAGCGTCGTGCGGGCAAGGCCATTGATGCACTGCAGTGAACTCGCGCCCGCCGCCGCGTACCCTATCACCACAACGACGGAACTGGCGCCCGCGCTGAACGGCACCAGCAGGGTACCGCTGGCAATCGCAGCCCAACTGATGACCGCGCCCAGGCACGAGATCCCGGTGTTCACCGCCTCGCCGATCAGCCTGGACTCCCGCGGGTTGCTCGCCACATGTTGAGCGAACTGTGTCGGCGCAACGTAGTTTTGCGCCTCCCGCAGGATGATGCGCTTGGGCTGGATGCTGCAGATGGGCTTGAATTCACGCAGGGTGACGATGTTGAAGTCGGCATCGATATACACCACACCCGCGCCGACAATACCGGGATCGGCGTCGATGGCCGCAAACAGGCGCGGCAGGTTGATCTGGCTTTCAATGCGCTGGCGCGCCATGAACTGGGAGCGGTTGGAGTCCATGCCGATGCTGGCCAGGGGGTTGCCCATGGAGAGGTTCTTCCTTGAAAGGGGTGGTGATTGGACTGACGCTATCGCAGGCAAGCCAGCTCCCACATTTTGACTGCATGCTCATGCAGGAACGCGGTCAAGGGTGGGAGCTGGCTTGCCTGCGATAGCAATCTGATGGGCGCCACCTTAACAAACAGGCTACCCGCCTGCCAGAAAGCAAAACGCCAGCACTGAGGCTGGCGTTCTGTTTGTTCAGGTTGCAATCAACGCGGCACCACCGGCTTGCGGGTAGGCTTGCCGCCTTTGCCCTTGGCCGCATCGGTGCGCTCCTTGGCCGCCTGCTTATTGCGCGCCTGCGCCGCGGCCTTGGCTTGTTCGCGCTTGTCCCACGGGTTGCTGCCGTCGCTGCCGCGAGGCGGCAGGCCGGTGTGCTGGGTGAGGATTTTGGTGGTGGTTTCCTTGGCGACCTTGTGGCTGCCGGCCGGCGTCGAGTTCTTGCGACGCGCGCTCTGGTAGCTGTCGGTGCTCGGCTGGTGCAACGGGATCAACTGGTCCTTGCCCGGCCCGATCAGGTCGGCGCGGCCCATGCGGGTCAGCGCTTCACGCAGCATCGGCCAGCCTTTCGGGTCGTGGTAGCGCAGGAACGCCTTGTGCAGGCGGCGTTGCTCTTCGCTCTTGACGATGGTTACCGCGTCGCTCTTGTAGGTGACCTTGCGCAGCGGGTTCTTGCCCGAGTGGTACATGGCGGTGGCAGTGGCCATCGGCGACGGGTAGAACGCCTGCACCTGGTCGGCGCGGAAGCCGTTGCCCTTGAGCCATAGGGCCAGGTTCATCATGTCTTCATCGGTGGTGCCGGGGTGGGCGGCGATGAAGTACGGGATCAGGTACTGCTCCTTGCCCGCTTCCTTGGTGTACTTCTCGAACATGCGCTTGAACTTGTCATAGCTGCCAATGCCCGGCTTCATCATCTGGTTGAGCGGACCTTCCTCGGTGTGTTCCGGGGCGATCTTCAGGTAGCCGCCGACGTGGTGGGTGACGAGCTCCTTGACGTATTCCGGCGATTCCACGGCGAGGTCGTAACGCAGGCCGGAGGCGATCAGGATTTTCTTCACACCCGGCAAGGCACGGGCGCTGCGGTACAGCTGGATCAACGACGAGTGGTCGGTGTTCAGGTTCGGGCAGATACCAGGAAACACGCACGACGGCTTGCGGCACGCGGATTCGATTTCCGGACTCTTGCAGGCGATGCGATACATGTTAGCGGTCGGGCCGCCGAGGTCGGAAATCACGCCGGTAAAGCCCGGCACCTTGTCGCGGATCTCTTCGATCTCGCGAATGATCGACTCTTCGGAACGGTTCTGGATGATGCGGCCTTCGTGCTCGGTGATCGAGCAGAAGGTGCAGCCGCCGAAGCAGCCACGCATGATGTTCACCGAGAAGCGGATCATGTCGTAGGCCGGGATTTTCTCCTTGCCGTACGCCGGGTGCGGGACACGTGCGTAAGGCATGCCGAACACGTAGTCCATTTCTTCGGTGGTCATCGGAATGGGCGGCGGGTTGAACCACACGTCCACTTCGCCGTGCTTCTGCACCAGGGCGCGGGCGTTGCCTGGGTTGGTTTCCAGGTGCAGCACGCGGTTGGCGTGGGCATACAGCACCGCATCGCCACGGACTTTTTCTACCGACGGCAGGCGGATCACGGTCTTGTCGCGGGTCATGCGCGGGCTGGCCAGGATCTGCACCACCTTGGCCTCGTCCGGGTCGTCGACAGGCCCTTTCTCCTGCTCGATGGCGCAGGCTTGGGTGTCCTGGGTGTTGACGTACGGGTTGATGATCTTGTCGACCTTGCCCGGACGGTCGATGCGCGTTGAGTCCACTTCGTACCAGCCCGCCGGCGTATCACGACGGATGAACGCCGTGCCGCGCACGTCGGTGATGTCTTCGATCTTGTGGCCCCACGACAGGCGTTGGGCGACTTCGACGATGGCCCGCTCGGCGTTGCCGTACAGCAGGATATCGGCGGTGGCGTCGATCAGGATCGAGTTGCGCACACGGTCCTGCCAGTAGTCGTAGTGGGCGATGCGGCGCAGGGAGGCTTCAATGCCGCCGAGTACGATCGGCACGTTCTTGTAGGCTTCCTTGCAGCGCTGGCTGTACACCAGGCTCGCGCGGTCCGGGCGTTTGCCGGCCATGCCGCCGGGGGTGTAGGCGTCGTCGGAGCGGATTTTCTTGTCGGCGGTGTAGCGGTTGATCATCGAGTCCATGTTGCCGGCCGCGACGCCGAAGAACAGGTTCGGCTCGCCGAGCTTCATGAAATCGTCTTTGGACTGCCAGTTCGGCTGCGCAATGATCCCGACGCGAAAGCCCTGGGACTCCAACAGCCGGCCAATGATCGCCATGCCGAACGACGGATGGTCCACGTAGGCATCACCGGTAACGATGATGATGTCGCACGAATCCCAGCCAAGCTGATCCATCTCCTCCCTGCTCATCGGCAGGAATGGCGCAGGACCGAAACATTCGGCCCAGTACTTGGGATAGTCAAATAACGGCTTGGCTGTTTGCATTACGGTGACCGGTGTTGAGATGAAAAATCGCGGGCGCGGAATATAGCACAAAATTTGACCAATTCCGACGGTAATGGTCGGAATTGTGGTGACGCCTGGAATTGTGAATGCATTCAAATGTGGGAGCGGGCTTGCTCGCGAATATGGAGTGTCAGTTAACAGATTCATCGACTGATACACCGCCTTCGCGAGCAAGCCCGCTCCCACATGGGCTTGCGGTTATTCGTCGTCGTCGAAGTTATAGCTGCCCGGCGCCAGGTTCTCGAAGCGCGTGTACTTGCCGATGAACGCCAGGCGGATAAAGCCGATGGGGCCGTTCCGTTGCTTGCCGATGATGATCTCGGCAATGCCCTTGTGCTCGGTCTCGGGGTGATACACCTCGTCGCGGTACACGAACATGATCACGTCGGCATCCTGCTCGATCGCTCCGGATTCACGCAAGTCGGAGTTCACCGGGCGCTTGTTGGGACGTTGTTCCAGGGAACGGTTGAGCTGCGACAGCGCCACCACCGGACAGTTGAATTCCTTGGCCAGGGCTTTCAAGGACCGCGAGATTTCGGAAATCTCGTTGGTCCGGCTGTCACCGCTGGAACCCGGGATCTGCATGAGTTGCAGGTAGTCGATCATGATCAGCGCGATATCACCGTGTTCACGCACCAGGCGACGGGTACGTGCGCGCATCTCCGAAGGGCTGATGCCGGCGGTGTCATCGATGAACAGTTTGCGGTCATTGAGCAGGTTGACCGCCGAGGTCAGGCGCGGCCAATCGTCGTCTTCCAGTTGGCCGGAACGCACTTTGGTCTGGTCGATGCGCCCCAGGGACGAGAGCATCCGCATGATCAGCGATTCGCCTGGCATCTCCAGTGAGTACACCAGCACCGCCTTGTCGCTGCGCAACACGGCGTTTTCCACCAGGTTCATCGCAAAGGTGGTTTTACCCATGGACGGACGGCCGGCGACGATGATCAGGTCGGACGGCTGAAGGCCGCTGGTTTTCTCGTCGAGGTCGGTATAACCGGTGGAGATCCCGGTAATGGCCGCATCGGTATTGAACAGTGTGTCGATGCGGTCGATGGCCTTGGTCAGCAGGTCGTTGACGCTGACCGGACCGCCGGTTTTCGGGCGGGCCTCGGCAATCTGGAAAATCTGCCGCTCGGCCTCATCGAGAATCTCGGCGGCAGTGCGGCCTTCGGGGTTGAAAGCGCTGTCGGCGATTTCGGTGCTGATACCGATCAACTGGCGCAGCGTGGCCCGCTCGCGGACGATCTGGGCATAGGCCTTGATGTTGGCGACGGACGGCGTGTTTTTCGCCAGCTCACCGAGGTAGCCCAGGCCGCCGACCTGGGAGGTCTGGCCTTCCTTGTCCAACTGCTCGGCCAGGGTCACCACGTCGATCGGTGAGTTCTGGTCGGCCAGCTTGGCAATGGCGCGGAAGATCAGGCGGTGGTCATGCCGATAGAAGTCACCGTCCGAGACTTGATCCAGCACGCGTTCCCAGGCGTTGTTGTCCAGCATCAAACCACCGAGCACGGCCTGTTCGGCCTCGATGGAATGCGGCGGCACCTTCAGGGCAGCGGTTTGCAGATCGTATTGCTCGGGAGCTGAAATATCGTTCATGGCCACTTGGAAATCAGGGGTGTGTAGAAAAACAAAAGGCACGACCTGTAAACAGGATCGTGCCCGATGTTAACCGGCTGGCACGCGAGGTGCCACCCAGTCAGGTGCGGCTTAAGCTGCTACCACGACAACGCGTACGGTGGCTTCAACTTCGGCGTGCAGGTGCACGGCTACGTCGAATTCGCCTACGTTGCGGATGGTGCCGTTCGGCAGACGAACTTCGCTCTTCTGCACTTCAACGCCGGAGGCGGTCAGTGCATCAGCGATGTCGTGGGTGCCGATCGAACCGAACAGCTTGCCTTCGTCACCGGCGGTGGCAGTGATAGTCACTTCCAGCTCAGCCAGTTGGGCGGCGCGCGTTTCAGCCGAAGCTTTTTTGTCTGCTGCGGCTTTTTCAAGCTCCGCACGACGCTCTTCAAACGCAGCCAGGTTGGCAGCGGTTGCAGCGGTGGCTTTGCCGTAAGGCAGCAGGTAGTTACGACCGTAACCGGCCTTAACGTTCACTTTGTCGCCCAGGTTGCCCAGGTTGGCGACTTTTTCCAGAAGGATCAGTTGCATGTGAAAATCCTCTAACTTTTAACCTTCACCGTTCGCGCTATCGGCATCTTTCGATGCCAGACGTCCGCGAAAATCAATCAGGCCGTCGACAATGGCCAAAACCACGAGTAACGGATAGATCAGCTGCATGAACAACAACATTGTCACGTACATCCCCACCAGCCAGAACTTGGCCAGGCGCTTGCGCGCGACCAGCCCATGAATCAGGGCCAGTCCGGAAAACACCAGCGGTACGCTGCAAAACAGCACCATCAGGGCCATCTGTGAACCGAGGTTCGGTCCGATAACCATGAGTGCCAGCAGCAACATCGCCGGGCCCACGGGGATTCTGATACTGCGAAACTCGCGACCAAAACCACCCGGGTTGTACAACAACGCCTGCCAATATCGCCCAAGCATCAGGCTCAGCACGCTGACGATCTGCATCATTACCGCCATCAGGCCGATCAGGGCCGGTGCAATCAGTGTTGCCAGTCGCGCTCGCTCATCTACCGAAAACTGCTGGTAGAGTTCCCCGAAGGCCAGCGGCAGGATCTTGACGATCTCTTGCGCCAGCGCCTCGATTTGCGGGCGGAAAGCCGCGTCAATCAACACCGAAAACACCAACCCCAATGCCACGCTGACCAGCAGCGTGCGGACCCAGGACTCACTTGCGCGCAAAACCAACGCAAGGCTCGACGACCCCAGCAGTACCAGAAGTACCTTGGGTTCGCCCAGTTGCAGCCACCAGATCAAGGCGGCCAGCACTCCCAGGGCCAGGACGCCAAAGGCATCCTGCAAACCGCGCCGCAGAAGCACGAGGCATCCAGCGGCGGCACCCAACCAATACAACAACGGCAATGCTGCACATCCAGCCACTACCAGAGTGGCCTGCACACGACCGCGCATGATGAACTCAGCTAAGGCGCGCATGCATTCAATCCCTTACTACTTGTCGACTGCCCGGTCTCAGCGGCCGTGGCTGTCGGTGTAGGCCAGCAGGGCCAGGAAGCGGGCGCGCTTGATAGCGGTGGCCAGCTGACGCTGATAACGTGCTTTGGTACCGGTGATACGGCTTGGAACGATTTTGCCGGTCTCGGATACGTAGGCTTTCAGAGTGTTGAGATCTTTGTAATCGATCTCCTTCACGTCTTCAGCGGTGAAGCGGCAGAATTTACGACGACGGAAGAAACGTGCCATTTGATAGGCTCCTTAAAAGGTCCGTGGATTACTCGTCAGCGTTATCGCTGTTGTCGCTGTCATCACTATCAGCGCTATCAGCGCCTTCGTGCTCAGGACGGTCGCGACGCTCACGGCGCTCACTGCGGTTTTCTTCAGCCTTGAGCATCTCGGATTGGCCGGTAACGGCTTCTTCGCGACGGATGACCAGGTTACGGATCACTGCATCGTTGTAGCGGAAGTTGTCTTCCAGCTCGGCCAGGGCCTTGCCGGTGCACTCAACGTTCAGCATCACGTAGTGAGCCTTGTGAACATTGTTGATTGCGTAGGCCAGTTGACGACGGCCCCAATCTTCCAGACGGTGGATTTTGCCGCCGTCTTCTTCGATCAGCTTGGTGTAACGCTCAACCATGCCGCCGACTTGCTCGCTTTGATCCGGGTGGACCAAAAAGATGATTTCGTAATGACGCATGAATGCTCCTTACGGGTTGTAGCCTGCCGCTCAAAAACGGTCAGACAAGGAGTGAATGACACTTATGGATCCTGCCGCAGAGAGGCACATGCGTGCCTGCCAGGAAGGCAAGGGGCGCAATTGTAGAGAAGGGGGAGAAAGCGCGCAAGGCAATTGGTGATTATTTGAACAATCTTAAAGCACCGCAAAACAAATGTGGGAGTGGGCTTGCTCGCGAAATCGGTGGATCAGCCAACTAATTTAGCGACTGACACTCCGTATTCGCGAGCAAGCCCGCTCCCACATTTTGACCTGCGCCAAACTTGGTTATTTCTTCGGTATGGCTTTAGCCTTTGCGCCACGCTGACGCCGAGCCTCGAACAGGCACACACCCGTCGCAACCGACACGTTCAGGCTGCTGACGCTGCCGGCCATCGGCAAGTGCACCAGGTAATCGCAATGTTCGCGGGTCAGGCGACGCATGCCCTTGCCTTCGGCGCCCATGATGAGGATGGTCGGGCCGGTGAGGTCCTGGTCATAAATACTGACCTCGGCCTCGCCTGCCGTGCCCACGATCCACAGGCCGCGCTGCTGGAGTTTTTCCAGGGTGCGGGCCAGGTTGGTCACGGCCACCAGCGGAATGACTTCCGCCGCGCCACAGGCCACTTTACGCACGACCGGCGTGAGGGTGGCCGACTTGTCCTTGGGCACGATCACCGCCAGCGCGCCGGCAGCATCCGCCGAACGCAGACAGGCACCGAGGTTGTGCGGGTCGGTCACGCCGTCCAGTACCAGCAGCAGCGGCGCGCCTTCGGTACGGTCCAGCAGCTCGTCGAGCATGGCTTCACCCCAGACCTGGCTCGGACTGACGTCCGCGACCACGCCCTGGTGCACGCCTTCCACCCACACGTCCATTTCACGACGCTCGGCCTGGCCGATGGCAACCTTGTTTTGCGTGGCCAACTCGACCAGCGCTTGTACGCGCGGCTCGCTGCGGCCCTCTGCCAACCACACTTGCTTGACGCGTTTAGGGTGGTGACGCAGCAGTGCTTCTACGGCGTGGACGCCGTAGATTTTTTCCAGACTCATGGCTTGGCCTTAGGTTTGCGCGACCCGCCGCTCTTGGCGGGAGCCGAACCCGCCTTGGGCGGGCCTTTACGGTGTTTACTCGGCTTGCTCGACGGTTTTTCCGCCCCTTGGGACTTTCCCCCAGACGCCGCTTTACCACCGCTTTTGGCTTCGCTGAGCAACTGCTGCTTCAACTCACGGCTCTTGCGCAGTTCGGCGTTTTTCGCCGCCGCATCGCTTGGGCGATAGGCCTCAGGGGCCTTTTCCTTGGTCGACGAGCGACGGCCGGGCTTGGCTGGCGCAGGCTCGGTGGCCGCAGGTTTAGCTTTCGCTGGAGCACCCTTGCCTTTGCTGGCTGGAGTCGCTTCGCTGCCACGTTTTTTACGACTGCCCGGCGCTTCCGCGGGCTTATCAGGCATGCCGAAGTCGATCTTGCGCTCATCGAGGTCGACGCGCATGACTTGCACTTCCACGGTGTCGCCCAAGCGGAAGCTGCGACCGGTGCGCTCGCCCGCCAGGCGGTGATGCACAGGGTCGAAGTGGTAGTAGTCGCCCGGCAAGGCGGTGACATGCACCAGGCCTTCGACGTAGATGTCGGTCAGCTCGACAAACAGGCCAAAACCGGTCACGGCGGTGATCACGCCTGGGAACGACTCGCCCACGCGGTCCTTCATGAACTCGCACTTGAGCCAGTTCACCACGTCGCGCGTGGCCTCGTCGGCACGGCGCTCGCTCATGGAGCACTGCTCGCCCAACTGTTCCAGGGCCGCTTCGTCGTACGGATAGATCCGCGCTTTCGGAATGGTCATGGCACCGGCGCGCTTGACGTGCGGGGTGTTCTGCTTGGAGTGGATCACGCTGCGGATCGCGCGGTGCGTGAGCAGGTCCGGATAACGACGAATCGGCGAGGTAAAGTGGGTATACGCCTCGTAATTCAGGCCGAAGTGGCCCTGGTTATCCGCGCTGTACACCGCCTGGCTCAGGGAGCGCAGCATGACGGTCTGGATCACGTGGTAATCCGGACGGTCCTTGATGCTTGCGAGCAATGCCTGGTAGTCCTTCGGCGTCGGGCCATCCTTGCCTTTGTGCAGGGACAGGCCGAGCTCACCGAGGAAGGCGCGCAGTTTTTCCAGACGCTCCGGCGGCGGGCCGTCGTGCACCCGGTACAGGGCAGGGATCTCGTGTTTCTTGAGGAACTCTGCAGTGGCCACGTTGGCCGCCAGCATGCATTCTTCAATCAGCTTGTGAGCATCGTTACGCGTCGTCGGGGTGATCGCGGCGATTTTGCGCTCGGAACCGAAGACAATCCGGGTTTCCTGGGTTTCAAAATCGATCGCGCCACGGGTGTGACGGGCGCCCAGCAGCACCTTGTACAGCGAGTAAAGCTGCTTGAGGTGCGGCACCACATCGGCATATTCGCTGCGCAGGGCCTTGGCTTCGCTGGTCTTGGGCGTTTCCAGGATGGTGCTGACCTTGTTGTAGGTCAGGCGCGCCTGGGAGTGAATCACCGCCTCATAGAACTGGTAGTCGGTCATTTCGCCGGTTTTCGAGATGGTCATCTCGCACACCATGGCCAAACGGTCAACTTTCGGGTTCAGCGAGCACAGGCCGTTGGACAGCTGCTCGGGCAGCATCGGGATCACGCGCTCAGGGAAGTACACGGAGTTGCCGCGCACCTGGGCTTCGTTGTCCAGTGCCGAACCGATCTTCACGTAGCTGGACACGTCGGCAATCGCGACAAACAGCTTCCAGCCGCCGGAGAACAGACGCAGCTTGCCCGGCTTGGCTTCGCAGTACACCGCATCATCGAAGTCGCGGGCATCTTCGCCGTCAATGGTGACGAACGGCAGATGACGCAGGTCGATGCGCTTTTCTTTGTCTTTGTCTTCGACTTCAGGCTTGAGCTTGGCGGCTTCCTTGAGCACAGCCTCAGGCCAGACGTGAGGAATATCGTAGGTGCGCAACGCAACGTCGATTTCCATGCCCGGCGCCATGTAGTTGCCGACCACTTCAACGATATCGCCCTGCGGCTGGAATCGCGCGGTTGGCCAGTGGGTGATTTTCACCTCGACGAACTGGCCGACCTTGGCGGCGCCATTGCGACCCGGGGTGATCAGCACTTCCTGCTGGACCTTCGGGTTATCCGGCACCACAAAGCCGATACCGCCTTCTTCGAAGTAACGGCCGACAATGGACTCATGGGCACGGGACACCACTTCCACGATCACACCTTCACGGCGACCGCGACGGTCCAGGCCGGAAACGCGCGCCAGGGCACGGTCGCCATCGAACACCAGGCGCATTTGCGCCGGGCTCATGAACAGGTCATCGCTGCCGTCGTCCGGGATCAGGAAGCCGAAACCATCACGATGGCCGGCGATGCGGCCCAGGATCAGGTCGAGCTTATCCACCGGCGCGTAAGTGCCACGACGGGTGTAGATCAGTTGGGCGTCGCGCTCCATGGCACGCAAACGGCGGCGCAGGGCTTCGAGCTGGTCTTCGGTGGTCAGACCGAACTCTTCAACCAACTGCTCGCGGCTAGCAGGCGAACCCCGATCGGCGAGGTGCGCCAGGATCAGTTCGCGGCTAGGAATAGGGTTTTCATATTTTTCCGCTTCACGAGCGGCCTCGGGATCGAGGGACTGCCAATCGGCCATTAGAGAGTTTTCACCTTGTCTATATGCGGGTTAGTTTGGCATACGCGTATTGAAACGGGAAATTTCAGACGTCATCAAGCCTTTTAAAGCCCTTTGCAGCCCCCGGGAAGCACCTTGCACGACCATTGGCGAAATTTTCCAGGCTTTTTTCATGGCAGGGGTTTACAGCCAAAAGTACGCTGCGTATAGTGCGCGCCATCGACGACGGCAACGTTGTTGATGTTGCCCAGGTGGTGAAATTGGTAGACACGCCAGCTTCAGGTGCTGGTGATCGCAAGGTCGTGGAAGTTCGAGTCTTCTCCTGGGCACCAAAT